>NZ_JBUEGC010000050.1:0-46485 GCF_054963655.1 Streptomyces sp. HSS9-12
TGGGAACCCTTCGGACGTCGCGAGAAGGAGTCCGTCGGCGGAGACCACCACGGTGTGGGACACCCCTGGGGTGTTGTCCACGAAGTTGGTGATCAACCAGTTGAGATTCTGTGCCGCCTGGCTCATCGGACTCAACTAACGCTCCTGCTGGTAACTGGGGCCGAAGCCTTGGTGGTTGTTCCCGTGGTTGTCCGTGCCGGCCTGACGCCCCTGCTGGATGCCGCGCCGGAGATTGGTCAACCGCCCACGCACATCGTCGGGCGAGCGCGAGACCTGGGGGCCGCCGGCCTGGTTCGCCGGCTGCTGGGCGGCCGTGCCCGCCACGAGGTTCGCTCGCGGCACTCGGCGCGGCAGCCCGGAGGTGGTGACTCCGCCGGCTGCGGGCTGGCGCACCCGCTCGGCCTGCCGGCCGAGTTCGTCGTTGGGATTGGTCCGCCAGGGTGCGGAGGCACCGCCCTCGTTGCGGCCCTCTCCACGCCGCTGCTGCGGCGGTACGGAAGCCGCCGGGGCCCCGGTCGGCTGCTCGCCGCCGTGGGGACCCCGGAACCAGTCCGACTCCAGGGTGTCGAACAGCGGCGTACGGCCGTCACCGGGCGAGGACGCCGGCGGCAGCGGCTCCGAGCCGGCGCCGTACCCGTCGCTCTGTACGGCCGGGAACTGGGCCGTGTCCTGGGGCTGCTGGGGCCGAGGACCCTGTCCGGCGGGCGCCCCAGGCGGCTCCTGGCGCCGGAACTGCGCGGTGGTCTCCACGTCTTCGTGGCCGCGCGGCGCATCGGCGGCCTGGCGGTGGGCCTGGGCCGGCCAGTCGTCGCCCGAAGCGCCCGCTGCCCGCCGCGCGCCCCAACTGGTCCCCGGCTGCTGCGAGGTGGTGTCAGTGACCCCGGAACCGGGCCCGCCGGGCAGCTCGGCCGTGGGAGGACGGGGCGGGAGCTGTGGCTGGCGGCCACCCGCAGACGAGGCCCCCCTGGAGCCGCTGTCGCGGTGGGGCTGGGCGGGCCGGCCGTCGGCCTCACCGCGCGCCGGGGCGCTCTGGCCGCCGGTGGCCGGGGCTGGGCGACCCGCGTTGCCGGGGAGACCCGGGCCCCCTGCGGAACCGGACGGGCCGCCCGAGCGGAAGTCGTTACGGCCACCGGGGCCGCCGCCGCCCGGAAGGCCTGCGCTCCCCATGCCGGCTGCTGGGGCGCTGTCGCGGCTCGGCAGGGCGGGACGCGGGCCGCCGGGGACCTGGCCGCGCGGCGTCAGGCCCGCGAGCCGGCTCTGCGGAGTACCGGAGGCGCCACTGCCCGAGCCGCCCGCGGACGCACCCGCGCCCGGCTTGCCGCGACCCGGCTTGCCGCCGCCCTGGGCGACGTCCACCGGCAGCATGACGAGCGCGGTCGTACCGCCGGAGTCGGACGGCCGGAGCTGGATGCGGATGCCGTGCCGCAGGGAGAGCCGGCCGACCACGAACAGACCCATGCGCCGGGACACCGACACATCCACCGTCGGGGGGCTGGCCAGACGCTCGTTGATCGCCGCCAGGTCCTCGGGGGAGAGGCCGATACCCGTGTCGTGGATCTCGACCAGCACCCGCCCGTCGGGCAGCGCGTGACCGGTGACCTTGACCTTCGTCTGCGGCGAGGAGAAGGACGTTGCGTTCTCGAGCAGCTCGGCGAGCAGGTGTACAAGGTCGTTGACGACCCGGCCGGCCACCTCGGTCGCCGGGACGGCGCTCAGCTCGATCCGCTCGTACTGCTCCACCTCGGAGGCCGCGGCGCGCAGCACGTCGACCAGCGGGACCGGGCGGGTCCAGCGGCGGCCGGGCTCCTCGCCCGCGAGAACCAGGAGGTTCTCGCCGTTACGGCGCATACGGGTGGCCAGGTGGTCCAGCTTGAAGAGGCTGGAGAGCTGGTCCGGGTCGGCCTCGCGGCTCTCGAGTTCGGAGATGAGCGAGAGCTGACGCTGGATGAGGCCCTGGCTGCGGCGCGAGAGGTTGGTGAACATCGCGTTGACGTTGCCTCGCAGCAGCGCCTGCTCGGCGGCGAGGCGGACCGCTTCGCGGTGGACGTCGTCGAACGCCGCGGCCACCTGACCGATCTCGTCCCGGCTGTGCACACCGACGGATTCGACGGAGGTGTCCACATCCTGCGGGTCGGACTCCGAGAGCTGCTTGACCAGCTCGGGCAGTCGCTTCTGCGAGACCTCCTGCGCGGTGTCCTGCAGCCGGCGCAGCGAGCGGACCATGGAGCGGGCCACGACGAACGCGCCGACGAGCGAGACGCCGAGCACGAACAGGATCACAACACCGTTGAAGATCGCCTCGCGTTGGGCCTCGGAGCGCAGCTCGCGCGCCTTCTCCTCCATCTCGGAGAGAAGCGTCTGCTCGATGCGCGTCATCTCCTCGATCTTGGTGCTGTCCTGGTCGTACCAGTCCTTGTACGAGAGCTTCTCCGAGCCGATCGCGCCGTTGGTCCGCAGGACCCGGGCGGCATAGGTGTTCGCCTGGATGATGACGGCGTTGCCGTCCTCCAGACCGCGCAGCAGCTCATCCGAGCTGGACTTGCCCTTGTAGATCTGGGTGAACTGGGCGAGCGTCGAGTCCTCGCTCTGCTCGGCGGACCGGCCGAAGAGCCGGTCGTTGCGCGAGAGCTTCGGGCCCCCCTTGTGGGCCAGGCCCGCGCTGATGACCGCGCGCTGCATCGAGGCGTACTCCTTGGCGGAGGAGAACGCCGCGAGCGCGCGTGTGCTGCGGATCATCTCGGTGTTGCTCGTGGCCTGCGCCATGTCCTGGGAGAGCGACAGCAGCGAGGTGATCAGCTCGTTGTACTGGCTGACGGTCTGCGCGATGTACTCGCCGTCGTTGTACGCGCTCGCACGGATCGTCTTGATCTTCTCGAGCTGCCGCAGGATGTTGACCAGCGAGGAGTTCACACCCACCAGGGCCTCGCTGTCGGAGGCCTCGATCTCCTGGGTGGCCTCCCGGAACGCCTGCTTGGCGAGGTCGGTCTTCTCCCGCGGGTAGCCGACGTCGTCGTTCTTGACGTCCCCGGCGGCCAGCGGGCCGGCCGACTTGTCGCGTTCCTCCTGGAGCGCGGAGGCCAGCTCGGTCGCCTGCTTGGTCATCTCGGTCAGCAGCTTCATGTTGTCGAGCTGCTGCAGATCGTCCAGCGAGGTGCTGATACGCAGCGCGCCCAGCGTCGTCGCGGCGACGACGGGGAGGGCCAGCAGGGAGACCAGACGCGTGCTGATGCGCCAGTTGCGCAGGGCTACCCGGGAGCCCGGGCCGCTGGGCGTCTTGATCCTCGGCCGGTCCGCTGGCTCGCCGCTGCCCGATGCCGTGCCTGTGTGCGCGGCATGATCCGGGCCCTGGTCGGCCGGTGTGACACCGGTGCCCTGGACACGCTGGGGCGAGGAGCCGCGATCGGTTCCACCGCGCAGCTCCGGGTCCGCCGGAGCGCTGCCATCCCTCTTGAAACGTCCCTGCACTAGCGTCGCAACCTCTGGACCAGGCGTTCCTCCGCGTTCGCGGCGGAACGGTGTCGAGTCGTGGGGACAGCGCCCCCATGGCGGTCGTCAGTGACCGACGCGCCCCCCATGTGGTGTGGAGAGTGAATCCCCCGCCGCGCGGCGCTGCTCTGCGCCCCATGCGCGCCGGCTGAATCCTGCGGCGGTCCGTGGAATTCCAGCACAGTGGCGGATCTCCAACAAGGCCAGCGGGGTATGGCGTGAGGTATGTAACGCTATGTGTGGGGTGGATGACAGGACGTAGAAAGCAATGTCCGCGATAACGGACTTTTGAGGGCGAGTTGCGCACGGCGGAGGGGTGTCCCGGTCGCGGCAATCAGGCGTGGAACGTTCGCTTCAGTGCTGCAATGTCCGTTTCCGGTGTCCTGGGTGTGTGCCCGATATGGGCTTTATTTCAGGCGGTCCGTGATGAAACTCACACGTAGTAGGTGGCTTCTTCCATAACCCGGATGGGAAACGCGCGTCTAGCCTGACGCTTTACAGAAACCGTCAATACGACAACCACGAGGCTATTCACCGGTGAAGACGACGATGATGTTCCGCACCATAGCCAACCCACGCCGCACCACGCTGGCCCACCTCAAGGACGCCGAGGAGCTCCAGACCACTGGTGCCGAGGAGCTGGAGCACCGCGTCGATCTGCCCGTGCAGACCGCGAATCCGCGCCGCACCGTCCTCTCCGACGCTCCGCAGTAACCGCCCGGCGGCGCACGCGCCCCCCGGTGCCGGACGCAGGCAGGAGGCGCACGGGGGGGCTAGCCTGGAGTGTCAGTCTCCAGCAGTGATCAGTTAAGGCATCGCGTGCGCATCGCCAGGTTCTCCATCGACGGCAACGTCGCCTTCGGCGTCGTGGAAGGGGACGCTTCCACCGAAGGTGGTCCCGTCCTCGACATCATCAAGGGCCACCCCTTCGCGGACTTCGAGCGCTCCGGGCAGAAGGTCCCGCTGAGCAAGGTCCGGCTGCTCCCGCCCGTCCTGCCCAACAAGATCGTGGCCGTGGGGCGCAACTACGCCGAGCACGCCGCGGAGCTGGGCAACCAGGTACCTGACGTCCCGCTCATCTTCTTCAAGCCGTCCACCGCCGTGATCGGCCCTGGCGACCCCATCGCCTACCCGCCGTTCTCGAACGAGGTGCATTACGAGGCCGAGCTGGCCGTCGTGATCGGCCGGATGTGCCGGGATGTGCCGCGCGAGCGTGCCCAGGACGTGATCCTCGGGTACACCTGCGGCAACGACGTCACCGCACGCGACATCCAGCGCGCAGAGTCGCAGTGGGCGCGCGCCAAGGGCTTCGACACTTCGTGCCCGCTCGGTCCCTGGGTGGAGACCGAACTGGACCCCAGCGACCTGGGGATCATGTGCACCGTCAATGGCGACCAGCGTCAGCTGGGCCGTACCAGCGACATGGTCCACTCCATTGAAGACCTCATCGTGCACATCACCGAGGCGATGACCCTCCTGCCCGGCGACGTCATCCTCACGGGCACCCCGGCCGGGGTCGGCCCCCTCAGCGTCGGCGACGAGGTCGCCGTCACCATCGAAGGCATCGGCACTCTCACCAATAAGGTGATCAAGCGTGGCTAGCGCACCTGTACGCGTACGTTTCTGTCCCTCCCCGACCGGCAACCCCCACGTGGGTCTGGTCCGTACCGCCCTGTTCAACTGGGCGTTCGCCCGGCACCACGGCGGCACCCTCGTCTTCCGTATCGAGGACACCGACGTGGCCCGCGACTCGGAGGAGTCCTACCAGCAGCTGCTGGACGCGATGCGCTGGCTCGGATTCGACTGGGACGAGGGCCCCGAGGTCGGCGGCCCGCACGCGCCGTACCGCCAGTCGCAGCGGATGGACATCTACGCCGACGTCGCCCGCAAGCTCCAGGAGCACGGCTTCGCCTACGAGTGCTACTGCACCGCGGAGGAGCTGGAGGCCCGGCGTGAGGCGGCCCGTAAGGCGGGCAAGCCCTCCGGCTACGACGGCAAGTGCCGCGACCTCACCCCCGAGCAGATCGCGGCGTACAAGGCAGAAGGCCGCAGCCACATCGTGCGCTTCCGGATGCCCGACGAGCCGATCACCTTCACCGACCTGGTGCGCGGCGAGCTGACCTTCACGCCGGAGAACGTGCCGGACTACGGGCTCGTCCGGGCCAACGGCGCTCCGCTCTACACGCTGGTGAACCCCGTCGACGACGCGCTGATGGAGATCACGCATGTGCTGCGCGGTGAGGACCTGCTGTCCTCCACCCCGCGCCAGATCGCGCTGTACCGGGCCCTGGCCGAGATCGGCGTCGGTAACGGCACCATCCCGCGGTTCGCGCATCTGCCGTACGTCATGGGCGAGGGCAACAAGAAGCTCTCCAAGCGCGACCCGCAGTCCTCGCTCAACCTCTACCGCGAGCGCGGCTTCCTGCCCGAGGGTCTGCTCAACTACCTCTCGCTGCTCGGCTGGTCGCTCGCCGAGGACCGCGACATCTTCTCCATTGACGAGATGGTCGCCGCCTTCGACATCACCGATGTCAACGCCAACCCGGCGCGCTTCGACATCAAGAAGGCCGAGGCGATCAACGCGGTGCATCTGCGGAACCTGGAGCCCGAGGAGTTCGTACGCCGCCTGGTGCCGTACCTGCAGGCCGCTGACCTGCTCCCGGACGAGCCCACGGCCGAGCAGATGGAGCTGCTCGCCAAGGCCGCGCCGCTCACCCAGGAGCGGATGGTCGTGCTCGGTGAGGTCGTGGGCATGCTCGGCTTCCTCTTCGTCAAGCCGGAGGACTTCCGGATCGACGAGACCGACGCCGCCAAGGTCCTCACCGGCGACGCCAAGCCCGTGCTGGAGGCGAGTATCAAGGTTCTGGAGGCGCTGGACGACTACACGCCGGAGCCGATCCAGGCCGTGCTGCGCGAGGCCCTGGTCGACGGCCTGGGGCTCAAGCCCAAGCACGCCTTCACGCCGCTGCGGGTCGCCGTGACCGGCCGCCGGGTCTCCCCGCCGCTGTTTGAGTCGATGGAGCTGCTGGGCCGCGACGAGACGCTGCGCCGGCTGCGCGCCGCGCTGGCGTCCATCTCCGCGTAAGGTCCATGCCGCCTGGAGACCTCGTGGTCTCCAGGCGGCACGCGGCGATACCGGTTTTGGAGCGCCGTCCACCTTCGGGTAATGTTCTTCCTGCGCCGCCGAGCGGGCCGAAAGGCCGGCCGGGAGCGCGGGCCAAACAAAAACCCCCATGACGGGGTTGCGTTTTGGTGGGGTATGGTGTAATTGGCAGCACGACTGATTCTGGTTCAGTTAGTCTAGGTTCGAGTCCTGGTACCCCAGCAAGAGTCGCCGTTCGGCGGACTCTTGATCAAGAAGTGCCAAGCCCCCGTTGTGTAGCGGCCTAGCACGCTGCCCTCTCAAGGCAGTAGCGCCGGTTCGAATCCGGTCGGGGGTACTCTCTCGAGGACATGCGGCTTGATCGCATGGCTTCGAAAGATCAGGCCCCCGTTGTGTAGCGGCCTAGCACGCCGCCCTCTCAAGGCGGTAGCGCCGGTTCGAATCCGGTCGGGGGTACGGATCGTGGGAAGCCTCCCGAGCCACGCGACAGCAGTCGCACCGTGGCACTGTGCGGGAGGCTTTTTGCACGCCCCATGGGGTATGGGGTATTGGCAGCCTGGCTGATTCTGGCTCAGTTGGTCTAGGTTCGAGTCCTGGTACCCCAGCACAAGCCCCCGTTGTGTAGCGGCCTAGCACGCCGCCCTCTCAAGGCGGTAGCGCCGGTTCGAATCCGGTCGGGGGTACTCTCTGTCAACACACGGCTCCGCCGCGTGCACGTCAAAGCCTCTCTGCTCAGGCGAGGGGCTTTTCCGTTGTCCTCTTAGCTCTGTTCGCTCTGTTCGCGCTCGCTCGGTTCAGCGCCCCGGGTTGTCTGTGGCGGCTGATCCGCGGATGAGCCGCCACAGCCAACCCGGGCCTGTGTTCAGGAGCCGGCGCGGCGCAGGGCGTCCGTCAGCCGGGCAGCGGCGTCCATGACCGCCTGGGCGTGCATCCGGCCCGGGTGGCGGGTCAGCCGCTCGATCGGCCCGGAAACCGATACGGCGGCCACCACACGGTTCGACGGGCCGCGTACCGGCGCGGAGACCGAGGCCACGCCCGGCTCGCGCTCGCCGATCGACTGGGCCCAGCCACGGCGCCGTACGCCTGACAGTGCGGTCGCGGTGAAGCGGGCGCCCTGGAGGCCGCGGTGCAGCCGCTCAGGCTCCTCCCAGGCCATGAGGATCTGGGCCGAGGAGCCCGCCTTCATGGTCAGGGTGGAGCCGACCGGCACGGTGTCCCGCAGTCCGGACAGCCGTTCCGCTGCCGCCACACAGATGCGCATATCGCCCTGGCGCCGGTAGAGCTGGGCGCTCTCGCCGGTTACGTCGCGCAGATGCGTGAGAACGGGCCCGGCCGTGGCGAGCAGGCGGTCCTCGCCTGCCGCCGCTGCCAGTTCGGCGAGCCGGGGGCCCAGGATGAACCGGCCCTGCATGTCCCGCGCCACCATGCGGTGGTGCTCCAGGGCCACCGCGAGCCGGTGCGCCGTGGGACGGGCAAGACCGGTCGCGGCGACCAGACCGGCCAGGGTGGCCGGACCTGATTCGAGGGCGCTGAGAACCAGCGCTGCCTTGTCGAGTACGCCGACGCCGCTAGAGTTGTCCATGAAACGATACTCGCGTCTCACTTTGTGAAACGCAAGTTCAATTTTCCTGGAAAGCCGCCACCCTGTAGTGGCGGCCCCGCTCCCGGGACGGCATGCATGCGCCGCCTGGCACGGGGGGCCGGGCGGGGCCAGGACATTTCGAGCAGGGCCGGCGAAGCTGCCGGCCGGAGGGAAAGCGATGGGACGGACACTCGCGGAGAAGGTCTGGGACGATCATGTCGTCCGGCGCGCCGATGGCGAGCCTGACCTGCTCTTCATCGATCTGCACCTGCTGCATGAGGTGACCAGTCCGCAGGCTTTTGACGGGCTCCGTAAGAACGGTCGCCGGGTGCGGCGTACTGATCTCACCATCGCTACCGAGGATCACAACACCCCCACCCTTGACATCGACAAGCCGATCGCTGATCCCATCTCGCGTACGCAGTTGGAGACGCTGCGGAAGAACTGTGCGGAGTTCGGGGTGCGGCTGCATCCGCTGGGGGATGTGGAGCAGGGTGTGGTCCACGTGGTGGGACCGCAGCTGGGTCTGACCCAGCCCGGGACCACGGTGGTGTGCGGTGACAGCCACACCTCCACGCATGGCGCGTTCGGTGCGCTGGCCTTCGGTATCGGCACCAGTCAGGTCGAGCATGTGCTGGCGACCCAGACGCTGCCGATGGCGCCGTTCAAGACCATGGCGGTCACGGTGGAGGGTGAGCTGCCCGACGGGGTGACCGCGAAGGATCTGATTCTGGCGATCATCGCGCGGATCGGTACCGGTGGCGGTCAGGGCTATGTGATCGAGTACCGCGGCTCGGCGATTGAGAAGCTGTCGATGGAAGCGCGGATGACCATCTGCAACATGTCCATCGAGGCCGGCGCCCGGGCGGGCATGATCGCCCCGGACGAGACCACCTTCGCCTACCTCAAGGGCCGCGCCCACGCTCCCACGGGCCAGGACTGGGAGGAGGCTGTGGCGTACTGGAAGACGCTGCGCACCGATGAGGACGCGGTCTTCGACCACGAGGTGGTCATCGACGCCTCGACGCTTTCGCCGTTTGTGACCTGGGGCACCAACCCGGGCCAGGGCGCGCCGCTGTCGGCGTGCGTGCCCGACCCGGCCTCCTTTACTGATCCCAGTGAGCGGCTGGCGGCCGAGAAGGCCCTGGAATACATGGGTTTGACGGCGGGTCAGCCGCTGCGGGAGATCGGTGTCGACACCGTCTTCGTGGGCTCGTGCACCAACGGCCGGATCGAGGACCTGCGCTCCGCGGCCGCTGTGTTGCAGGGCCGCACGGTGGCCGAGGGGGTGCGGATGCTGGTCGTGCCCGGTTCGGTACGGGTGGCTCTGCAGGCTGTGGAGGAGGGCCTGGACAAAGTGTTCACCGACGCGGGCGCCGAATGGCGGCACGCCGGCTGCTCGATGTGCCTGGGCATGAACCCCGACCAGCTCGCCCCTGGTGAGCGCTCCGCCTCCACCTCCAACCGCAACTTCGAGGGCCGGCAGGGCAAGGGCGGCCGCACCCACCTGGTCTCCCCGCAGGTCGCCGCCGCAACCGCGGTCCTGGGACACCTGGCCTCCCCCGCCGACCTGTCCGACCTCGCTATCCCCGTGGGGGCCTGAAGATCATGGAAGCTTTCACCACACACACCGGCCGGGCCGTGCCTCTGCGCCGCAGCAATGTCGACACCGACCAGATCATCCCCGCGCACTGGCTGAAGAAGGTCACCCGCGACGGGTTCGAGGACGGTCTGTTCGAGGCCTGGCGCAAGGATCCGCAGTTCGTGCTGAACCGGCCCGAGCGCCAGGGGGCCACCGTCCTGGTCGCCGGCCCGGACTTCGGCACCGGCTCCTCGCGTGAGCACGCGGTGTGGGCGCTGCAGAACTACGGCTTCAAGGCCGTGATCTCCGCCCGCTTCGCCGACATCTTCCGCGGCAACTCACTCAAGAACGGCCTGCTCACAGTCGTCCTGCCGCAGGAGACCGTCGACCGGCTGTGGGAGCTGACCGAGGCCGACCCCACCGCACAGATCACCGTCGACCTGGTCGAACGCCAGGTCCGCGCCGAGGGCATCACCGCCGAGTTCGACCTCGACGAGAACGCCCGCTGGCGACTGCTGGAAGGCCTGGACGACATCAGCCTCACCCTGCAGAACGAAGACGCCATCGCGGCCTACGAAGCCGCCCGCCCCACCTTCAAACCACGCACCCAGCCAGTCTGAGCACCGGTACAGACCGGTTGAGGCCGGTCCCGCAAGACACTTGCATCACTGCGCCCCCCGCCGCACGGCAGGGGGCGCAGTGGCATATGGGGCTGGTGTTGAGACCCCATGAAGCGACAACTCGCCTCAGATGGCACAATCGGTGCATGGAACGCGATAGCCAACTCGAGCTCTATGAGGCCGTCGCGGACCGGCTCAAGGAGGCGCACAGCAGGGTGCGCTCCCTGCAAGTCCCGGAGGACGTGCGTATGGCGCTGTCCCGGAAGCTGCTGATCATCACCGCTGCTGCGAAGCACGATCTGGCCAGTGTGGCAAGGCGCCTGGAGCGCTTCATGAAGGACCTCGACGAAGGTCGTTTCCCCGAAGACGTCTGACGCCGACAGAACGTCGACTTCAGCTGCGCGACGGTCGAGTTCGTTGCGGCACAAGGGTGATTAGCCCGTTTCGTGTTTGATTTGCGGTATATATCCGCCTAGCGTGCGAAAACGCTTGAACACTGTGGTTCCGGCAATGTCTCCGAAGGGGAAGACGTGAACAAGGCGCAGCTCGTAGAAGCGATTGCCGACAAGATGGGCGGCCGCCAGCAAGCCGCCGAAGCCGTCGACGCGGTACTGGATGCGATCGTGCGTGCAGTTGTCGCCGGCGAACGGGTGTCGGTCACCGGTTTCGGTTCCTTCGAGAAGGTCGATCGTCCGGCGCGGTACGCCCGCAACCCGCAGACCGGTGAACGTGTCCGGGTGAGGAAGACCTCCGTACCCCGCTTCCGCGCGGGTCAGGGCTTCAAGGACCTGGTCAGCGGCACGAAGAAGCTCCCGCGGGGCGGCGAGGTCGCCGTCAAGAAGGCGCCCAAGGGCAGTCTGCAGGCAGCGGCTGCCAAGAAGGCGGCGAAGAAGGCCGCCAAGAAGGCGGCGCCCGCGCGGAAGGCGGCGGCCAAGAAGGTGGCCGCGAAGAAGGCCGCACCCGCCAAGAAGGCGGCGGCCAAGAAGGTGGCCGCGAAGAAGGCCGCACCCGCCAAGAAGGCCGCGGCGAAGAAGGCCACGGCCAAGAAGACGGCCCCGGCCAAGAAGGCTCCTGCGCGCAAGACGACCGCGCGCAAGACCACCGCCAAAAAGACGGCCGCGAAGAGGTGAGGCCTCACGCGCCGGGCCGGACTCCTCCAGGGAGCCCGGCCCGCGGTGTGTCCGGCCGCTGTTCTGCCTGAGCTGCCCGCAGAACTTCGCGGGTCACAGCGTCTGCAGCGTCACCAGGGCGATCCGGCGGGCCTCACCCTCGCCCTCCACCTCGATCCGTACCCGCTGCCCCGGCCGCAGCAGCCGCAGCCCGCCCGCGTCGAACGCGGCCGCGTCGAAGGGCAGCGGAGTTCCGTCGTCCAGCAGCACGCTGCCGGAGCGGGTCTCGGAGTCGTATGTGTAAGCGGTCGCCTGCATGGCCAGCAGCCTAGTCGCCTGTCCTGGACCTGCATTCTCGGCCTTGGGCCGTTCCGCGTGACTTATGCCCCTGAGTAGTGCGCAGGGTCCTCCAAGCCGGAGGCCCCACGCGCGAACGGCCCGTCCGCGCACAGCCGGGCCGTATAGGGGCCTACCCCCAGCGCCAGCGCCTCACGCAAGTCCTCGCCGGTGTCCACGTCCCGGCGTACGGAGCCGACCCCCTCCAACACGATCTCCCGCGCGCCCGAATCCCGGTGGCGCGCCCGCGACGCACCCCCGAAAGCAGGGGCCAGAAGCGCTCCCGGCAAAGCCGCCAGAAATGTCGTCCCGATTCTCGCGGCATCGGCCAGAAATGCCCGTGGGAAAGCGGATGACGCCGCCAGTACGCACTCCAGCTCGGCCGGCCGCAGCGCCGGCAGATCGGCCCCCAGAGCCGCGACTGCGGCCTCCGGGCGCTCGTTCCGTACGACCCGCGCCCCGTGTTCCAGCGCCGCGTTCAGCCCGGATTCGCCACGGTCTGTACGAGTGGGAGTCCCGGCCGGCCGCAGGTCAGGAGAGCGGCCCGCAGGCGTGCGCGGGATGGCGACAGGGGGAGCGTCCGACACGACACGCGCCCCCAGCGCCGCCAGTTCCGCCCCCGCCAGCGGGTCGTCCGTGACCACCACCACATCCCGCACGCCCGGGCAGGCCAGCGCGGCCGCCACCGTGTCCTGGGCGAACGCCAGGGCGAGGCCCGGCCGCAGGCCGTCCCCCACCGCCTGAGCCAGTCTGCTCTTGGCCCGCGCCAGGGGCTTGACCGGCACCACCAGGGACCACACCGGAGCCGCTTCTTCCCTTCGCATCGGCCTCATTCTCGCCCGCCACCACGGCTGCCCGGGACCTGCGGGGTTACGGTGTTCTCGACAGACCGGGGACCTGGGGCCACACTTGTGCGGCTGCCCGTCCGCAGCTCAGCAGGTCCCACAAGGAGGGTGTGCGAGTGTCCCGCCGCAGAATCGGCTTCTGGTACCGCCTGGCCGCGGTCATCGCGAAACCGCCGCTGGTGGTTCTGTTCAAGCGGGACTGGCGAGGAATGGAGCACATGCCAGCCGAGGGCGGATTTATCACCGCCGTCAACCACAACTCGTATCTCGATCCGCTCTCCTACGCGCATTTCCAGTACAACACCGGACGCGTCCCGCGATTCCTCGCGAAGGACGGCCTCTTCAAGGTGCCTGTCGCCGGCGCGATTCTCCGTGGCACCGGCCAGATCCCCGTCTACCGCGAGTCCAACGACGCCATAGACGCATTCCGGGCCGCGGTGCAGGCGATCGAGCGCGGCGAGTGCGTGGCCTTCTACCCCGAGGGCACCCTCACCCGCGACCCCGATCACTGGCCCATGCAGGGCAAGACGGGTGCGGCGCGGGTCGCGCTGCTCACCAAGGTGCCGGTGATCCCCGTCGCCCAGTGGGGCGCCAACCTCGCGGTGCCGCCGTACGCCAAGGAGAAGCGGCTGCGCCTGTTCCCCCGCAAGACGCTGCTGGTACAGGCCGGTCCGCCCGTGGATCTGTCCGAGTTCTACGGAATCGAGCCGACGGCGGAGGTGCTGCGCGCCGCCACCGACAAGATCATGGCGGCCGTTACCGAACTGCTTTCGGAGCTGCGGGGAGAGCCCGCGCCCGCGGTGCCGTACGACCACCGCCAGGCGCGCGCCGAGCAGCGCCGAAAGGCCCAGGAGGCCAAGCAGGCCGAGCAGCGGGGAGGCGCCAAGTGACGCGCTGCGCCGTGTACGGCACCGGGTCCTGGGGCACCGCGTTCGCGATGGTGCTTGCCGACGCCGGGTGCGAGGTGACCCTGTGGGGCCGCCGCGAGGAGCTGGCCGAGGCCATCAACACCGGCCGCACCAACCCCGACTATCTGCCGGGTGTCGAGCTGCCGGCCGCGGTACGGGCCACCACCGATCCCGCCGAGGCCGCCCGCGACGCCGAGTTCACCGTGCTCGCCGTGCCCTCCCAGACGCTGCGCGGCAACCTCGCCCAGTGGGCGCCGCTGTTGCCCGGGGACACCGTGCTCGTCAGCCTGATGAAGGGTGTCGAACTCGGCACCGCGAAGCGGATGAGCGAGGTCATCGAGGAGGTGGTGGTCAAACACGCCGCCCCTGGGAGCCCCCCTGACGATGTCAGGGAGCGGGTCGCGGTCCTCACCGGACCGAACCTCGCCAAGGAGATAGCCGCCCGGCAACCCGCCGCCGCAGTCGTCGCCTGCGCGGAGGAAGCCGTCGCCAAGCGACTCCAGACCGCCTGCCACACCCCGTACTTCCGCCCGTACACCAACACCGACGTTGTCGGCTGTGAGCTGGGCGGAGCGGTGAAGAACGTCATCGCCCTCGCGGTCGGTATCGCCGAAGGCATGGGCCTGGGGGACAACACCAAGGCCTCGCTCATGACCCGTGGTCTTGCCGAAACGACTCGCCTGGGGCTGGCGATGGGCGCGGACCCCCACACCTTCGCGGGCCTCGCGGGCATGGGCGACCTCATCGCCACCTGCTCCTCGCCGCTGTCCCGCAACCACACCTTCGGCACCAACCTCGGCCGCGGCATGACCCTGGAAGAGACCATCGCCGCCACCAAGCAGACCGCGGAAGGCGTCAAGTCCTGCCAGTCCGTGCTCGATCTGGCGCGCCGGCACGGGGTGGACATGCCGATCACCGAGACGGTCGTCAGCATTGTCCACGAGGGCAAGCCGCCGCTTGTCGCCGTCAAGGAGCTGATGTCGCGCAGCGCGAAGGCAGAGCGCCGGTGAACCCGGGGAACACCGCGGGCGGCTGCCGCACGGACGGTGCCGGGGCGAACTGCATCTTCCGGGGGACGACCCCCAAGACCCCCGCCGCAATGTTCGGTAGGGTCGACGCGACATGAGCAACGAGCCTTCTCCCCAGAGCCCTCAGCAGCGCCGCAAGCCGCGGGTCGCCGTCGTCTTCGGCGGCCGCAGCTCCGAGCACGCCATCTCCGTGGTCACCGCCGGTGCCGTGCTGCGTGCCATCGACCGCACCAAGTACGACGTGCTGCCGATCGGAATCACCGCCGAAGGCCGCTGGGCGCTGACCGCCGACGACCCCGACCGGATGGCGATCGCCGACCGGCAGCTGCCCAGCGTCGAGCATCTCGCCGATTCGGCCGAGGGCTCGGTGGTGCTCCCCTTCGATCCGGCCAACCGTGAGGTCGTCTACAGCGAGCCCGGCGCGGTGCCCAAGGCCCTGGGCGAGGTCGATGTGGTCTTCCCCGTGCTGCACGGCCCGTACGGCGAGGACGGCACCCTCCAGGGGCTCCTGGAGCTGGCCGGTGTGCCGTACGTCGGCTCCGGCGTGCTGGCGTCGGCTGTCGGCATGGACAAGGAGTACATGAAGCGGGTGTTCATCTCCTACGGGCTGCCCGTCGGCCCGTACGAGGTGATCCGGCCCCGCGAGTGGGAGCAGGGACCTGAAGGGGAGAAGGGGGCCGCTGCCCGTAAGAAGATCGTGGACTTCGCCGGCGAGCACGGCTGGCCGGTCTTCATCAAGCCCGCGCGCGCCGGATCGTCGATGGGCATCACCAAGGTCGACTCACTGGCGGGCCTGGACGCGGCGGTCGAGGAGGCCCGGCGCCACGACCCCAAGATCCTTGTGGAGTCGCTGCTGCGCGGCCGCGAGATCGAGTGCGGTGTGCTCGAGTTCGAGGACGGGCCGCGCGCGAGCGTCCCTGCCGAGATCCCGACCGTGACGAGTCACGACTTCTACGACTTCGAGGCCAAATACATCGACTCCGCCGCCGGGATCGTGCCCGCGCCGCTGACCCCGGAGCAGACGGCGCGCGTGCAGGAGCTGGCCGTCCGGGCCTTCGACGCGGCCTCCTGCGAGGGGCTGGTCCGTGCGGACTTCTTCCTGCTGGACAGCGGCGAGTTCGTGATCAACGAGATCAACACGATGCCGGGCTTCACGCCGATCTCGATGTACCCGCGGATGTGGCAGAAGAGCGGACTGAGCTACCCGGAGCTGGTGGACCGCCTCGTCGAGGCGGCCCTGCGCCGCTCCACGGGGCTGCGCTAGCCGGAGGCGAGCTCCAGACCCGCCCGGAGGCGGGCGAGCTCACAGAACGGTCGGCACGGTCTTCTTCACGGCGCCCGCGAGGTCGGTCAGCGCATCGACCTCGGGGGCGTATTTCCCGGGGACCGTCAGCTCGACGAACGCCTTGCGGTCGGTGGTCGTGAAGCGGTAGCCGTCATCCTGCTTCTCCAGCAGCCAGCTCACACCGTTCACTTCCGCCGCGTCCGCCGTCGGGTTGTAGTGTTCACTTCCGGGTGTCAGCACGTCCGGGCGCGGCACCCCGCAGCGCAGCCGTACGGGCGGATCGCCCCAGGCCGCGGTGAAGTCCGAGACGGGCCCCGCCTCATTGCGGCCGAGCCCGTCGACGGTCTTCGGCAGCTCCTTTACCAGCGCCCGGCACAGCGCCGCCGCCTGCGGCGAGGGCCCCGGAACCGGGCGATCGTCGCCGCCGTCCGTCATCGAGCAGCCGACAGCGGCCGCCGTGATCAGGACAGCGGCGGGCAGGCAGAGGAGCCGGCGAGGAAAAGCGCTCACCGGCCGAGCATAGACGGGGACTACAGATGCACCACCGGGCAGGTCAGGGTGCGTGTGATGCCGTCCACTTGCTGGACCTTGGCGACCACCATCCGACCCAGCTCGTCGACCGTGTCGGCCTGCGCGCGCACAATCACGTCGTATGGACCGGTCACGTCCTCCGCCTGGATCACCCCCGGGATCTTGGCAATCGTATCGGCGACGGTCGACGCTTTGCCGACCTCGGTCTGGATCAGGATGTACGCCTGTACCACGGAACCTCCAGGGCGGCCACGAGGATCATGTGGGGTGAAGAGACGCCACGGTACCGCGTTGTCGAGCGGCGCGGGGAGACCGCGCGGCCGATGGCGTTGCTCAGGGCGGCGTACCGGAACGACACGTTGACGGCAGTGCGAACGGCAGTGATACCGAAGTCGGCGCGCGAGCGCAGGCGCACCGGTTCGAGAGCACCGGTTCGAGATAGGGGCAGAGGATGAAGGGCACCGTGGGGGAGCTCGGCGAGTTCGGGCTCATCAGGGAGTTGACGTCCCGGCTCACCACCACCCCGGCCGTACGGCTCGGACCCGGTGACGACGCAGCGGTCGTGGCCGCACCGGACCGCAGGGTCGTGGCGAGTACGGATGTACTGCTGGAGGGACGGCACTTCCGTCGCGACTGGTCCACGGCCTATGACGTGGGCCGCAAGGCCGCCGCGCAGAACCTTGCCGACATCGCGGCCATGGGCGCCGTACCGACCGCGCTGCTGCTCGGCCTGGTGGTGCCCGCCGACCTCCCGGTGACCTGGGCGACCGAGCTGATGGACGGCATCCGGGACGAGTGCCAGGTGGCCGGCGCGGCAGTGGCCGGCGGCGATGTGGTGCGCGGTGACGCGATCACGGTGGCGATCACGGCGTTGGGCGACCTGCGCGACCAGGAGCCGGTCACCCGCTCCGGGGCTCAGCCGGGTGATGTGGTGGCGGTGACCGGCTGGCTCGGCTGGTCCGCGGCCGGGCATGCGGTGCTCTCGCGGGGCTTCCGCTCGCCGCGGGCCTTTGTGGAGGCACACCGGCGGCCCGAGCCGCCGTACGACGCGGGCCCCGCGGCCGCCCGGCTCGGCGCCACCGCGATGACGGATGTCAGCGACGGGCTCGTCGCCGACCTCGGGCACATCGCGGAGGCCGGCAAGGTCCGTATCGACATCCGTTCGGCCGCGATCGACATCCCCTCCCAGATGTCCGACATCGGGCAGGCGGTGGGCGTCGATCCGCTGACCTGGGTGCTGAACGGGGGCGAGGACCACGCGATCGTGGCGACGTTCCCGCCGGATGTGAAGCTTCCGGCGCGGTGGCGGGTGATCGGCGAGGTACGCAACCCGTCGGCGGCGCCGCAGGTGACGGTGGACGGCGCGCCCTGGGACAAGCCGGGCTGGGATCACTTCACGGCCGGCGAGGGCGGCCGGTAGCGCCTCGGCCGGCGTTGACCAGGTCGGCTAGATTCGGCGCCATGGCCATGTCCCAAGAGCCTTCCTCCGCCCCACCGCGCGTACTGACCGTCGCCGGATCCGACTCCGGTGGCGGCGCGGGCATCCAGGCCGATCTGAAGACGATGCTCGCTCTCGGCGTCCACGGCATGAGCGTGCTGACGGCTGTTACGGCGCAGAACTCGCGGGGTGTGCAGGGCGCGTGGCCGCTGCCCACGGATGCGGTACGGGCCCAGTTCCGCAGCGTCGTGGACGACATCGGCGTCCAGGCGGTGAAGACCGGCATGCTCGGCACGGCCGACCTCGTCGAGACCGTCGCGGAACTGCTGGCAGGGGTCCAGGTCCCGGTCGTGGTGGATCCGGTGGGCGTCTCCAAGCACGGTGACCCGCTCCTGGCTCCCTCGGCGCTCGACTCGGTCCGTACGAGGCTGCTGCCGGCCGCGACCGTGGCCACCCCGAACCTCGACGAGGTGATGCAGCTGACCGGGGTGCGGGTGCAGCGCGAGGAGGACATGCGCCGCGCCGCGGACGCGGTTTTGGGTTTCGGTCCGCGGTGGGCCCTGATCAAGGGCGGGCATCTGGCCGGGAACGCCGGCGGGGACAGCGCGGCGGACGCCGTGGATCTGCTGACGGACGGCAGCGAAGAGCACTGGCTGCGCGCCGCACGGTACGACAACCGGCACACCCACGGCACGGGCTGCACGCTGGCGAGCGCGATCGCCGCGCACATGGCGAAGGGGCAGGCGGTTCCGGAGGCGGTGGCCGCGGCCAAGGACTATGTGACGGGCGCGATCGCCGCGGGCTTTCCACTGGGCGGCGGGATCGGGCCGGTGGACCACGGCTGGCGATTCAGGCCCCAGGGCTCGTGATTCCGCACGTTCGGTCCGGGCTGCCGGCCGGGTGACCTCAAGGGTGGACAGCAGAAAACCGGCCCACCCAGAGATGGACCGGCTTCAGCAACCGACGGGCTGCGCTTAGCGCGAGACCTTGCCGGCCTTGATGCACGAGGTGCAGACGTTGAGCCGCTTCGGCGTCCGCCCGACCACAGCGCGCACCGTCTGGATGTTGGGGTTCCAACGACGGCGCGTGCGGCGGTGCGAGTGCGAAATGTTGTTGCCGAAGCCAGGGCCCTTGCCGCAGACGTCGCAGTTGGCAGCCACGGGTCACTCCAAAGACTTCAGATGCATTTACGGTGAGGCCCCGGTGTGCTGAGATCAATGGTGATCGGCGCTGTCAGGGGCGTGCCCGATTCTCGTCGGGCAACTGGAGCAGGATACAACGTCCGCTCACGTACAACGAAACTACCATGGCTGCCCAGGCCCCCATCCCGGGCCGCCCCGGGCCGGGGGACTACCCTGCGGGCATCCCGCCGCCACCCCCTGACCCGGTCCGAGGAGGACGTAGGTGCCGCACACCCTCGACGCCGCCACGGTACGCACCTGGTGCGGGCTGGCCCTCGAGGCGCTCGGGCAGAACCGCGAGGGGATCGACGCGATCAACGTCTATCCGGTCGCGGACGGGGACACCGGCACCAATCTGTACCTGACCGTGGAGTCGGCGGCCCGGGCGGTCGACGCGGTCTTCGCGGCCCATGACGCGGTCGCCGACGCCGTCGGCCCAACGCTCTCCGACGCCGTACGGGCCATGGCCCACGGCGCGCTGATCGGCGCCCGCGGCAACTCCGGCACCATCCTCGCCCAGCTGCTGCGCGGCATGGCGGAGATCCTGGCCGCCGGGGCGGAGGCGGACGGCTCGGACGAGGAACGCCTGCGGGCCGCGCTGCGGCGCGCGGCCGAGCTGGCGTACGAGGCTGTGGCGCATCCGGTCGAGGGCACGGTGCTGACCGTGGCGTCCGCCGCGGCGGACGCTGCCGAGCACGCGGCGGGCAGCGCCTCGGCGGTGGCGCACGCGGCACTCGAGGGGGCGCGCATCGCACTGGACGCGACCCCCGGCCAGCTGGCTGTCCTGCGCCGGGCGGGCGTGGTCGACGCGGGCGGCTGCGGGCTGGTGACGGTCCTGGGCGCCCTGGCCGAGGCGGTCTCGGGCAGGAGCCCGATGGGCCCTCTGACAGCCGCGCCCATGCGGCCCGCCCGAGGTGTCCACGGGCTGCTGATCAGCCCGTCGACGGGTGCGGACGGGGCGCAGAGCGACGGCGACGGCCTGTGTGCGGCAGCGGAGTCCACTACGCACGGCGTGGCCGCCGCGGTCGCCGCTGCCGCACATGGCGGGAGACCACCCGCATCGCGTACGGGCTCGCACCACCACGCCGTCGGGTCTCCCACGGCCGTCCGCCACGGCGTGCCCGGTGCATCAGGCGCCGGCCCCGGCGACCTCGGCGCCGCCTCCGGCCTTCCCGGCGAGGGAACAGGGCCCGCGTACGAGGTGATCTATCTCCTGGAGGCGGACGACGACTCCGTACGCGCCCTGCGCGAGCGGCTTGACGGGCTGGGGGACTCGCTCGTCGTCGTCGGGGGCGACGGGCTCTGGAACGTGCATGTGCACCTCGACGATGCGGGCGCGGCCGTCGAGGCGGGCATCGCGGCCGGTCGGCCGTACCGGATCCGTATCACGCACTTCGGGCACGCCGCCGCCCCTGAGACATGCGACGCCGGGGAGGCCTCGGAGGCACGTCCCGGCCAAGGTCCCGGGGAGGCCCGCCCGTACGCCCAGCGCGCCGTCGTCGCCGTCGTCCCCGGCGACGGGCTGGCCGAACTGTGCCGGGAGGCCGGCGCGACCGTGGTCACCGCGCGCCCCGGAGAGCCGCCCGCCAGCGGCGAGTTGGTGGAGGCGATCCGGCGCACCCACGCGCGCGAGGTGGTCCTGCTGCCGGGCGACGCCGACCTGCGGCACACGGCGGCAGCGGCGGCGGAGCAGGCGCGCACCGAGGGCGTACGGGTGGCGCTCATCCCGACCCGCTCCGCCGTACAAGGGATCGCCGCGCTCGCCGTGCACGAGCCCGACCGGCGGTTCGACGAGGACGTCGTCGCCATGACCTCGGCCGCCGGTGCCACCCGGCATGCGGAACTGGCCGTCGCCGAGCGGCAGTCCTGGACCATGGCCGGCGTCTGCCAGGCCGGGGATGTCCTCGGCCTGATCGACGGCGATGTCGCGGTGATCGGCTCCGACCTCGCCGAAACCGCGGCGACGGTGCTGGACCGGATGCTGGCCGCGGGCGGCGAGATGGTCACGCTGGTGCTCGGCGCGGGAGTCCCCGACAACATCGCGGAGCGCCTGGAGGCCCATGTGCGGGAAGGGCATCTGGCGGTCGACACGGTCGTCTACCGCGGCGGTCAGCCGTCCGTCCCGCTGATCATCGGCGTCGAGTGATCCGCTCATGTGAGTCGGGACACGCGTCATGTCACACCCATGGTGTGCAATGGAGTGCGTGCCCGCGCTGCATGAATCCCTGAAGAAGACGGTCGGCGGCAACACCGCGAAGGTGATGGCCGACCAGCTCGGCCTGCACACCGTGGGTGATCTGCTGCACCATTACCCGCGCCGGTACGCCGAGCGCGGCGAGCTGACGCGGCTCGCCGACCTCCCGCTGGACGAGCACGTCACCGTCGTCGCCCAGGTCGCCAAGGCGGCGAAGAAGACGTTCAACCGCGGCCAGGGCGTACGCCTGGAGGTCGTGGTCACCGACGGCAGCGGATCCCTGACCCTGGTCTTCTTCGGCCGCGCCGCCCACCACCACGAACGCGAGCTGCTGCCCGGCCGGCGCGGCATGTTCGCGGGCAAGGTCTCCGTCTTCAACCGCACCCGCCAGCTCGCCCACCCCGACTACGAGCTGCTGGACCGCGACAGCGGCGCGGATGCCGTGGACGCCTTCGCGGGCGCGCTGCTGCCGCTGTACCCCGCCTGCAAGCAGCTGCCGTCCTGGAAGATCGCCAAAGCGGTCGGCGCGCTCCTGGACACCTTCGAGGCCGACGGCTGGAAGGACCTGGTCGACCCGCTGCCGGACGGCCTGCGGGAAAACCGTGGGCTGGGCACCCTGCCGGAGGCGTTCCGCAAGGTGCACCGGCCGGGGACGAAGGCCGACATCGCCGATGCCCGCGCCCGGCTCAAGTGGGACGAGGCGTTCGTCCTCCAGGTCGCCCTGGCCCGGCGCCGGTACGCCGACGCGCAGCTGCCCGCCGTACCGCGCCGGCCGCGCCAGGGCGGCCTGCTGGACGCCTTCGACACCAAGCTGCCCTTCACCCTCACCGGGGGCCAGCAGAAGGTCTCCACCGAGATCTTCGACGACCTCGCCTCCGAGCACCCCATGCACCGCCTGCTGCAGGGCGAGGTCGGCTCGGGCAAGACCATGGTCGCCCTGCGCGCCATGCTGGCCGTCGTCGACGCGGGCGGCCAGGCCGCGATGCTCGCCCCGACCGAGGTGCTGGCCCAGCAGCACCACCGGTCGATCACCGAGATGATGGGCGAGCTCGCCGAGGGCGGCATGCTCGGCGGCGCGGAACAGGCCACCAAGGTGGTGCTGCTCACCGGCTCCATGGGCGTCGCGGCCCGCCGCAAGGCCCTGCTGGACCTGGCCACCGGCGAGGCCGGGATCGTCATCGGGACGCACGCCCTGATCGAGGACAAGGTCCAGTTCCACGATCTCGGCCTGGTCGTGGTCGACGAGCAGCACCGCTTCGGCGTCGAGCAGCGCGACGCCCTGCGGGCCAAGGCCGAGCGGCCCCCGCACCTGCTGGTGATGACGGCGACACCGATCCCGCGGACCGTCGCCATGACCGTCTTCGGCGATCTGGAGACCTCCGTCCTGGACCAACTGCCGGCCGGACGGTCCCCGATCGCCAGTCATGTCGTACCCGCCAAGGACAAGCCGCACTTCCTCACCAGGGCCTGGGAGCGGGTGCGCGAGGAGGTCGCCTCCGGCCACCAGGCGTACGTCGTATGCCCGCGCATCGGCGACGAGGAGGACGACAAGCCCGCCAAGAAGTCCGCGGAGGACGAGGCGGAGAAGCGGCCCCCGCTGGCCGTCCTGGACATCGCCGAGCAGCTCGCGAAGGGGCCGCTGCAGGGCCTGCGCGTCGAGGTCCTGCACGGCAGGATGCAGCCCGATGCCAAGGACGAGGTGATGCGCCGCTTCGCCGCGGGCGAGGTGGACGTCCTCGTCGCGACCACGGTCATCGAGGTCGGGGTGAACGTCCCCAACGCGACCGCGATGGTGATCATGGACGCGGACCGGTTCGGGGTCTCGCAGCTGCACCAGCTGCGCGGGCGCGTGGGCCGTGGCAGCGCCCCCGGACTGTGCCTGCTGGTCAGCGACATGCCCGCGGGGACCGCGGCCCGCGCCCGGCTGGACGCCGTCGCCGGCACCCTCGACGGCTTCGAGCTGTCGCGTATCGACCTGGAGCAGCGGCGCGAGGGCGATGTGCTGGGGCAGGCGCAGTCCGGCGTCCGCTCGTCCCTGCGGATGCTCGCCGTCATCGACGACGAGGACGTCATCGCGGCGGCGCGCGAGGAGGCCGCCGCGATCGTGGCCGCCGACCCCGAGCTGGCCGAACTCCCCGCTCTCCGTACGGCGTTGGACGCCCTTCTGGACGCCGGGCGCGAGCAGTACCTCGACAAGGGCTGAGCCCGCGTGGTTCCTCAGGCGTGCCGCATCAGGCCCGCACGCCGGGCGCGAGCAGTACCTCGACAAGGGCTGAGCCCGCGCGGTTCCTCAGGCGTGCCGCATCAGGCCCGCGCTCGCGGGTCCGCGCCACGTTGCGCATGTCGCAGACCAGGGGACAGTCGGCCCGGGACCGACGCCATATCGTGGGGAGCAGCGGGCCCTCACCCCCGGGCGCCCGCTGCTTCACCCCCACGACGAAGGACCGGATCCATGACCCGCCTGATCGCCGGAGCCGCCGGCGGACGCCGCCTGGCCGTCGCACCGGGCACCGGCACCCGGCCCACCTCCGACCGGGCGCGCGAGGGCCTCTTCTCCACCTGGGAGTCCCTTCTCGGCAGCCTGGCCGGGATGCGGGTGCTCGACCTGTACGGCGGTTCGGGCGCGGTCGGGCTGGAAGCGCTCTCCCGCGGCGCCGAGCACGTACTGCTTGTCGAGGCCGACGGCCGGGCCGCCCGGGTCATCCGGGACAACGTCCGCGCCATCGGCCTTCCGGGCGCCGAGCTCCGCACCGGCAAGGCCGAGCAGATCCTCGCCGGACCGGCCCCCGAAAAACCGTATGACGTGGTCTTTCTCGACCCGCCATATGCCGTGACCGACGACGATCTCCGCGAGATACTCCTCACACTCCGCGCCCAGGGCTGGCTCGCGGACGATGCCCTGGCCACCGTGGAGCGCAGCACCAGAGGCGGTGAATTCCGGTGGCCGGCCGGTTTCGAAGGACTGCGGGCGCGCCGCTACGGCGAGGGCACGCTTTGGTACGGTCGCGCCGCCTCGACGTGCACCGACGCGTCATGACCGGATCGGAGAGCGAGGAACCACTCTTGCGCCGCGCAGTCTGTCCGGGGTCCTTCGACCCTGTCACCAACGGACACCTCGACATCATCGCCCGCGCCTCCAAGCTGTACGACGTCGTGTACGTGGCGGTGATGATCAACACGTCCAAGCAGGGCCTGTTCACGGTCGAGGAGCGGATCGACCTCCTCCGTCAGGTCACCGCCGAGTACGGGAACGTTCAGGTGGAGGCCTTCCACGGCCTGCTCGTGGACTTCTGCAAGCAGCGGGACATCCCCGCCATCGTCAAGGGCCTGCGTGCGGTGAGCGACTTCGACTACGAACTCCAGATGGCCCAGATGAACAACGGCCTCTCCGGCGTCGAAACGCTGTTCGTTCCCACCAACCCCACCTACAGCTTCCTCTCCTCCAGCCTGGTCAAGGAAGTCGCGGCCTGGGGTGGCGACGTCTCCCACCTGGTGCCGCCGGTGGTGCTCGAAGCCCTCAACAAGCGCCTCACCCGCCCTGACGCTTCCTGATGGGCCGTCAGTAGGTGTCATGGCGGGGTCGACTGGCCGTACAGTCGACCCGACCGACCGATCCAGGTAGAGAGTGGCGAGCCAAGGTGGACGTGCAACAGAAGCTCGACGAGATCGTCGACACCGTCGGCAGTGCCCGGTCCATGCCCATGTCGGCCTCCTGCGTGGTCAATCGCGCGGAGCTGCTGGCCAAGCTGGAAGAGGTCCGGGCGGCGCTCCCCGGCTCGCTCGCCCAGGCCCAGCAGCTGCTTGGCGGGCGCGACCAGATGGTCGAGGAGGCGCAGCGCGAGGCCGGCCGGATCATCGAGACGGCGCGCGCCGAGCGCGAGACGCTGATCTCCGGCACCGAGATCGCCCGCCAGGCCCAGGAGGAGGCCGACCGGATCCTGGCCGAGGCCCGCCGCGAGGCCGAGGAGATCCGCGGCGAGGCCGACGACTACGTCGACAGCAAGCTCGCCAACTTCGAGGTGGTCCTCACCAAGACCCTTGGTTCGGTCGACCGGGGCCGCGAGAAGCTGCTCGGCCGGGGCCCGGGCCTGGACGAGCAGGGGTATGTGGACGAGGACGCCCCCGAGCGCAGCGGCGACCCCGAGACCCTGCGGCAGCGCGCGGACGCCTACGTCGACGCCAAGCTCAGCGCCTTCGAGGCCGTGCTCTCCAAGACCCTGGAAGCCGTCGGCCGCGGCCGGCAGAAGCTGCACGGCCGGCAGGCGACGGACGAGCTGGGTGTGCTGGCGGCCCAGGACGGCGCCATGCAGGCCACGCAGACCAGCGACGCCGAGTACCTCGCAGGCCTCGCCGACCCGCAGCAGCTCGTACCGCAGCAGCAGCCGGTCGTTCAGCAGCAGCCGGTCGTCCCTCAGCAGCAGCCCGAGGTGGTGGCGCAGCAGGACTACTACGCCCCCGGCATGCAGCCCGCGCACCTCCAGACCGCGAGCTACCAGCAGGACCCCTACGCCTACCAGGGGCACCCGCAGCAGGAGGCGTACTTCTACCAGCAGGACGCGTACGGCTACCAGATGGGGTACGACCCGAACGCCGGCTACGCGCCACATCAGCCTCACCAGCCACAGCAGCAGCAGCCGGGGGCCGCACTCGACGAGACCAGCCTCTTCGACACCAGCATGATCGACCTCGACCAGCTGCGAGTACCTCCCGGGCGAAGCTTCGGGGGAGAACAAGGCCGCTGACCGCAGCCCTGCCCAGGAGCGGATTGGGCCCACGGCGGCCCGTCCAGTATCCTGGCTCTTCGGTCGCGCGTACGTCCGCGATCGTGGCTGCCCGCTTCCTCTCGATGCCGGGCGGCCCGTACCGCAGCGTAGAAAGCAGGAAGCCCTGAACGCCCGCCTCGACCACCGCAACCCGCTCGTGTTCGACACGCACGAGCTGGGTCGGCGTCCTGGTGCGCTGCAGCGGCTTTCCCGCGTCGTCCCGGCGCCCGACCACCTCGGCATCGAGGTCATCGGGGTGTCCGCGGGCGCGACCGTGGAGCTGGAACTCCGCCTGGAGTCGGTCATGGAAGGGGTGCTCGTCACAGGCACCGCCCGTGCGCCGCTGACAGGTGAGTGCGTAAGGTGTCTGGAGCCGCTGGAGCGCGAGCTCGAAGCGGACTTCCAGGAGATGTTCTCCTACCCCGACGCCGATGACCGGAGCCGTCACGCGGAGTCCGGCGACGACGCCGAGGACGAGGACATGCTCTTCCTCGAGGACGACGGCCTGTTCGACCTCGAGCCCGTGCTGCGCGACGCGGTGGTGCTGTCGCTGCCGCTGCAGCCGGTGTGCCGGGAGGACTGCCCCGGACTGTGCTCCGAGTGCGGGGCGCGGCTCGCGGACGACCCGGACCACCACCACGAAGCCGTCGACACCCGTTGGGCGGCACTGCAGGGACTCGCCGATTCACTCAAGGGCGGCGAGAAGGACAACGTGAGCGGCGCCGAAGTGGGCGTCGACGAGAAGCAGGAGAAGTAGCCGTGGCCGTTCCGAAGCGGAAGATGTCGCGCAGCAACACGCGTCACCGCCGGTCGCAGTGGAAGGCTGCGGTCCCCACCCTGGTGGCGTGCGAGCGCTGCCACGAGCCCAAGCAGCAGCACATCGCGTGCCCGAGCTGCGGCACCTACAACCGCCGCCAGGTCCTCGAGGTCTGATCGGCGGGTGAGAGGCTCCATGTCAGACGCCAGCACGCCGAAGAAGTCGGCGCAGGCGGACAAGGCCTCGTCCCACACGCTCCTGGAAGGGCGGCTCGGGTACCAGCTCGAGTCCGCCCTTCTGGTGCGTGCGCTGACCCACCGCTCCTACGCGTACGAGAACGGCGGGCTGCCCACGAACGAGCGCCTGGAGTTCCTCGGGGACTCCGTGCTCGGTCTGGTGGTCACCGACACGCTGTACCGCACCCACCCCGACCTGCCCGAGGGCCAACTGGCCAAGCTGCGGGCCGCGGTGGTCAACTCGCGCGCGCTGGCGGAGGTCGGCCGCAGCCTCGACCTCGGCGCTTTCATCCGGCTCGGCCGGGGCGAAGAGGGCACGGGCGGCCGGGACAAGGCATCGATCCTGGCCGACACCCTGGAAGCGGTGATCGGCGCTGTCTACATCGACAAGGGTCTCGAGGCGGCCGCGGAACTGGTGCACCGGCTCTTCGACCCGCTGATCGAGAAGTCCTCGAACCTCGGTGCCGGCCTGGACTGGAAGACCAGCCTCCAGGAGTTGACCGCGACCGAAGGGCTGGGCGTGCCCGAGTATCTGGTCACCGAGACCGGACCGGACCACGAGAAGACCTTCACGGCTGCCGCCCGCGTCGGTGGTGTCGCGTACGGCACCGGCACCGGCCGCAGCAAGAAGGAAGCCGAGCAGCAGGCGGCGGAGGCCGCCTGGCGTGCGATCCGCTCAGCCGCCGACGCGGCTGCCGCGACCACGGCGGAAACAGCGGCCGCCGATGAGGCGGCCGGCGGCGCGTCCGCAACGACGGACAGCGCGTCCGCCGAGCGCGCGCCCCAGTAGCCGCGCGGCGCCGGGCGCGCGACACCGTAGTCCGGCGCCCGTGCGTGCGCCCCTGCGCCGCAGGTTCGCACCTGCGGCGTGTTTCCTTATCCGGGCCCGCCCCTGCGAAGGGGCGGTGCGGCGGGACAATGAACCCGCGCTGAGCGCGAGAGCCGAAGGGCGGTGCCCGCGCGCCCAGCACACCGAACCCTTCCGGAGGAGCCCGTGCCAGAACTGCCCGAGGTCGAGGTCGTACGGCGCGGTCTCGAGCGCTGGGTCAGCGGCCGTACCGTCGCCGAGGTCCAGGTCCTGCACACTCGCGCGGTCCGCCGCCACGTGGCCGGAGCCACCGACTTCGCCGACCGGCTCATCGGCCGTCGCTTTGGCCCCGCCTGCCGCCGCGGCAAGTACCTCTGGCTGCCGCTGGAGAGTCCGACCGGGTCGGCGTCTACGGTCCTCGCGGCCGCCACGCCCGGGCTCCCCGCTCCGGACGGGATCTCGCTGCTGGGCCACCTCGGCATGAGCGGTCAGCTGCTCGTCCAGCGGCACGACGCTCCCGACGAGCCGCACCTGCGGATCCGTGTCCGCTTCACCGACACGTTGACATCAGCTGACGGCCCGGCCGGCCACACCGAGCTGCGCTTCGTCGACCAGCGGACCTTCGGAGGGCTGTCGCTGCACGACCACGCGCCCGGTGACAAGGACGGCCTTCCGGACGCCATCGCGCACATCGCCCGCGACCCCCTGGACCCGCACTTCGACGAGGCGGCCTTCCACGCGGCGCTGCGCCGCCGGCGTACGACCGTCAAGCGAGCGCTGCTCGACCAGACGCTCATCAGCGGGGTCGGCAACATCTACGCCGACGAGGCGCTGTGGCGCTCGAGACTGCACTACGACCGGCCGACGGCGACCCTCACGCGCGCCCGCAGCGCCGAACTTCTCGAGCACATACGCGAGGTCATGGCCGCCGCGCTCGCCGTCGGCGGCACCAGCTTCGACAGCCTCTACGTCAATGTGAACGGCGAGTCCGGGTACTTCGAGCGGTCCCTGGACGTCTATGGCCGTGCGGACGAACCCTGCCGTCGCTGCGGTACCTCGATCAGGCGTCGCCCCTGGATGAACCGGTCCAGCTACTACTGCCCGCGCTGCCAGCGTCCTCCGGCGCGCCGCGTCCTGGCCGCTCGCTGAACGCGGCCCGGCGCGGGTAAGCCACACACCGGTCGTAATTGCATATATTCGTCGAGGTTTGTCCGTTAGGGGACTCCTTGTGTGTATATGCGGAGGCGATGGTGACGGAGGCGCCCACGGTGGCCGGTCTTGAGCAGCCGATGACGGCGGACAGCGTCGTGCCGCCGACGCCGCCGGCGAGTGCGGAGAGCCCGGCACCGGCCTCCGTCACGGGAGTGCTCAGTGCCCGCGTGTACTGGTCCCGGCCGCGGACCTGGCCCCGCGAGTTGCTGCTGCTCGCCGTCCACTGGGTGGCCTCCCGGCTGGTGATGCTCGCGCTGCTCCGCCAGGGCCACGGCGACATCGCCCGCGAGGTCCATGTGCTCTACAGCCGGTGGGACGGGCAGCTGCGCGACGGCAGCTTCCCGGTCGGCGATGTCACCTGGCAGTACCCGCCCGGCGCGGCGCTGGTGATGATGGCCCCCGGCCTGGTGCCCCTCCTCACCTATCTGCAGGGCTTCGTACTGCTCCTGCTGGTCGCCGACGCCGTGACGCTGGTGGCCCTGGCCCGGGCCGCGTACGGACGCCTGAACCGCTCTCTGGCGGGCGCCTGGGTCTGGGCGCTCGGCCTGCCGCTGCTGCTGAGCCTGCCGTACGCCCGCTACGACGTGCTTGTCACCGCCCTTGCGGTGATCGCCCTGCTCGCGCTCTCCGAGCGTCCCCGCCTCGGCGGCGCGCTGGCCGGCCTCGCCGCGGTGATCAAGGTGTGGCCGGTTCTGACCCTGCTGGGCTCCGCGCGCGGCCGGACCACCCGGCAGTCCTGGCTTGCGATGGCCGCTGCCGCCGGAGCCCTCCTCGTGCTGCTGGCCACGGCCTTCCGAGGTGCGTTCGACTTCCTCCTCGCGCAGCGCGGCCGTGGAGTGGAGATCGAGTCGATGGGCGGCGCCTTGCTGCATGTGGCGCGACTGCTCGGCTGGCCGGGGGAGATCAAGTTCCAGTACGGCTCACTGGAGTTCGTCGGCCCGTACGTCTCCTCGGTGGCGAGGGGATCACTGCTGCTCACCGGCGTGGCCTTCGCCTGGCTGCTGCTGTGGCGGCTGCGCGCCCGCCGCTGGACCGAGGCCACCCCGTACGACGCCGCGCTCGCCGCGGTATTGCTGTTCACCACCACCAGCCGGGTGATCAGCCCGCAGTACCTGGTCTGGCTGATCGGGCTGGCGGCGGTGTGCCTGACCGCCAGACGGACGACCCAGCGGCCGGTCGCGGGTCTGCTGCTGCTCGCGGCCGCGGTGACCACGGTCGACTATCCGCTGTTCTTCGGGGCGGTGCTCAACAGTTCCTGGCAGGGCACCGGGGTCGTGGTGCTGCGGAACCTGCTGCTGCTGGCGGCGACACTGGTGTCCTGCGCGCGGCTGTGGCGGGCCTCGGTGCCCCGCCGCCGTCCCCGGGCGGACGGCTCTGTGGCGACGCAGCCCGCGGCCGCCCTGGAGCAGCCGGCGGCCGGTCTGGAGCGGGCTTGAGGAACCGGCTCAGAAACCGAAGTCCTCCGTCCACCAGGGGCCGCCCTGGCCGAAGTGCACACCGATCCCCATGGTCCTGTAGTCGCAGTTGAGGATGTTGGCCCGGTGGCCCGGACTGCTCATCCAGGTGTCCATCACCTGCGCCGGGCTGCCCTGCCCGCGGGCGATGTTCTCCGCCGCGAGGCCGCTGATGCCCCGGTCCGAGGCGCGCTCCCAGGGGGTGGCGCCGTCCGGGGTGATGTGGCTGAAGAAGCCCCGCTCCGCCATGTCCTGGCTGAAGTCCTCCGCGAGGCCGGACAGTTCCGTATCGCGGGTCACAGGGCCGCAGCCCGCCTTCTTCCGCTCCTTGTTGACCAGGGCGAGCACCTTGTCCCCGGCGGCGGTCTCCGCGTCCGCGGGAGCCTTGGGGGCCTTGGGGGCCTTGGGCGCCTTGGTGGTCGGCGCCGGCTTCTGCGGCGCCGGGCCGGCCGTACGGGAGGGAGGTGGTGTGCTCTGGCCGCCCGCAGGCGCCGAGGGCTCTGCCGACGGTGTGGCGGAGCGCTGGGAGGGGAGGGCGGTGGGGGAGTGCGGAGGCTCCGTATTTCCGCCGACGGACGGTGAGCCGCTGCCTGCCGGGGTCGTCGAGGGCGTGCCCTGCGGCTGCAGGTCCGGCAGGTCGGCGGCCTTGGCCGGGCCGCCGGAACCGGCGCCCGGGGAGAGGTCGAAGTTGCCGCCGCCGCCGGGGAGCAGCCCGGAGGCCATCGCGACCGCTCCGAACGCCATGGCGGCCGACGCGCCCAGCAAACCCGTCCGGACGGGTGGCGCCTTGCGGCGCGGGGCCTTGTGCCTGCCCGTGGACGCCCAGGCCGGCAGTGGCTGGGGGGAAGAGCGTCGGTGGCGGCCCATCGCTGTGATCCTCCACATGCTCAACGCGCCTCACTCGGAAGGGTGAGGTTGCTCTGTGACTGGGACTGTACGCCATAACGCATGGGGCCGGAGTGATGCTTGAGCAATTGGCCAGTTAACGTGCACACATGAACGAGATCGTCCGGCTGACCGCCTGGGTGCGCGGCCGAGTGCAGGGCGTCGGCTTTCGATGGTTCACAAGAGCAAACGCACTGCAGATCGGCGGGCTGTCCGGCTTCGCCTCGAACCTGGACGACGGGCGGGTTCAGGTGGTCGCCGAGGGGCCCCGGCGCAACTGCGAGCGACTGCTGGAGTGGCTGTGCCACGGCGACACGCCCGGGCGGGTTGATGGTGTGACGGAGATCTGGAACACACCACGGGGCGGGTACGACAGCTTCGCCATCCGCTGAACGGGGGAACGCCCGGGCCGCGCGAACGGGTGACCGGCGGGGCCGTGGGTTTTGCCGCTGTCACATGCGCGACCGTGGCATGACCAGGTGGTTGCCAAGAACGCGGAGGCGTGCAAGGCTGCGGCACAGCAGTGATGATCTCCACGCCCCGCGGGATCACCTGGAGAGAGCAGCGCCGCGCATTCCTCGCGCCGCGCGCCCCCAGGTCGCCCGACGATACGGGGTGTGATCGTGTTGACCGTCCAACTTTTTGGTGAGACGCTGGAATCCCCGCGACACCCGCCCTGTTTGACATTGAGAACAACGGTGATGGCAGACACCGCGGGTGCGATATTCCCTCACGACCCACACCGCTTCGGTCGGTCACTCATTGTGGAGGACCATCCATCATGGCAAAGGCGCTTCTCGGTTACGTCGGTGGCTCCGACCCGCGACTTCTCGCCGAGATGCGACGGCTCCAGCAGCGTGTCCAAGACCTCGAGTCCGAGCTCGTACGGATTCAGGCCGAGAATGAGGCGCTGACAGCCGCCGCGCACCACGAGTCGCTTCTCGAAAGCATCGACATCGACGTACCCAAGGCGGAGCCTGCGCTCACCTGACCTCGCACGCCGGACGATCTTCGGCTCCACGCGGTCAGGCTGTACGTCAGCCGCTACGAGAATCTGCAAGGGACGCCTCGGCGTCCCTTTTTCTTGCCCGTCCACCCCGGTCCGTGGATCTCTCCTCCCTTACGACTGATGTGCCCTCCGTATCCCCGTGCGAAACGCTCGGTGAACGGCAGAAGGGGGCGGCGCGCCGGAGTCACGCGCGCCAAGGGCGGCGGCGGGCGAGGGGCGGGAGGTAGAGTCCCACGGCGTGCACCTCAAGAGCCTGACCCTGCGCGGGTTCAAATCCTTCGCCTCGGCGACGACGCTGCGCTTCGAGCCCGGTATCACCTGCGTCGTCGGCCCCAACGGCTCGGGCAAATCCAATGTCGTGGACGCGCTGTCCTGGGTGATGGGCGAGCAGGGTGCCAAGTCGCTGCGCGGCGGCAAGATGGAGGACGTCATCTTCGCCGGCACCACCGGGCGGCCACCGCTCGGCCGCGCAGAGGTGTCCCTGACCATCGACAACTCCGACGGCGCTCTGCCCATCGAGTACGCCGAGGTCACGATCACGCGGACCATGTTCCGCAACGGCGGCAGCGAGTACCAGCTCAACGGCGACACCTGCCGGCTCCTGGACATCCAGGAACTGCTGTCCGACTCCGGCATCGGCCGCGAGATGCACGTCATCGTCGGCCAGGGCCAGCTGGACTCCGTACTGCACGCCGACCCTCTGGGGCGCCGGGCCTTCATCGAGGAGGCCGCCGGGGTCCTCAAGCACCGCAAGCGCAAGGAGAAGGCGCTGCGGAAGCTGGACGCGATGCAGGCCAACCTCGCCCGGGTCCAGGACCTCACCGACGAGCTGCGGCGGCAGCTCAAGCCGCTGGGGCGGCAGGCGGCCGTGGCCCGGCGGGCCGCCGTCATCCAGGCCGATCTGCGCGACGCGCGGCTGCGGCTCCTCGCCGACGACCTGGTCACCCTGCGGGCGGCGCTGCGCGCCGAGGTTGCCGACGAGGCCGCGCTCAAGGAGCGCAAGGAGGTCGCGGAGGGAGAGCTGCGGGCAGCCCTGCAGCGCGAGGCCGCGCTGGAGGAGCAGGTGCGGGCCCTTACGCCGCGGCTTCAGCGAGCCCAGCAGACGTGGTACGAGCTGTCGCAGCTGGCGGAGCGTGTACGCGGCACGATCAGCCTCGCCGACGCCCGGGTCAAGAGCGCCACCGCCGCCCCGCCGGAGGATCGACGCGGCCGTGACCCCGAGGACATGGAGCGCGAGGCGGCTCGTATCCGCGAGCAGGAGGCGGAGCTGGAGGCCGCGCTGGAGGCCGCGCAGCGGGCGCTGGACGACACCGTCGCCCACCGGGCCGAACTGGAGCGCGAGTTGGCGCACGAGGAGCGGCGGCTGAAGGACGCCGCGCGCGCGATCGCCGACCGCCGCGAGAGCCTGGCGCGGCTGCACGGCCAGGTCAATGCGGCCCGCAGCCGGGCCGGTTCGGCCCAGGCCGAAATCGACCGGCTGGCACAGGCGCGTGACGAGGCGCAGGAGCGCGCCGTCACCGCGCAGGAGGAGTACGAACAGCTCAAGGCCGAGGTCGACGGACTCGACGCGGGTGACGCGGAGTTGGCGGAGCGGCTCGAGCAGGCGAAGCGCGAGCTGGCCGAGGCCGAGGGTGAACTGAGCGCCGCGCGGGAGGCCGCCACCGCTGTGGAGCGCAAGCGGGCTGCGACCTCCGCCCGCCATGACGCGCTGGCCCTGGGGCTGCGCCGCAAAGACGGCACGGGTGCCCTGCTCGGGGCCGCCGACCGGCTCACCGGCCTGCTCGGCCCCGCGGCCGAACTCCTCACGGTCGCTCCCGGCTTCGAGGCCCCGGTGGCCGCCGCGCTGGGGGTCGCCGCGGATGCGATCGCCGTCAGCGAGCCCGCCACCGCGGCCGACGCGCTGCGCCTGCTGCGCAAGCAGGATGCGGGCCGGGCGGCACTGCTGGTGGGTGGCGCGCCGTCGCAGCAGCAGGCGGGAGGGGACCGGTCCCGGGCTGCCGGGGCAGGAGCGGCGGCCGGGGGACACCCGTACGCCGCCGAGCTTGTGAGCGGGCCGGACGAGCTCATGCCCGCCGTACGCAGGCTCCTGCGCGACATCGTCGTCGTGGGGACCTTGGAGGATGCCGAAGACCTGGTCGCCGCGCACCCTGAGCTCACCGCCGTCACCGCCGAGGGCGATGTGCTGGGCGCGCACTTCGCTCACGGCGGCTCCGCCGGCGCGCCGAGCCTGCTGGAGGTGCACGCCTCGGTCGACGAGGCCGCCGCAGAGCTGGAGGAGCTGGCCGTACGGTGCGAGGAGCTGGCCGAGGCGCAGCACCGCGCGGCGGAGCGCCGTAGGGCGTGCGCGGCGCACGTGGAGGAGCTGGCGAAGCAGCGGAGCGCCGCCGACCGGGAGAAGTCCACGGTCGCCCAGTCACTCGGCCGGCTCGCCGGGCAGGCGCGCGCCGCCGCCGGCGAGGCCGAGCGGACGACAGCGGCCGCGGCGAAGGCGCAGGAGGCGCTGCTCCGGGCGACGGAAGAAGCCGAGGAGCTCGCCGAGCGGCTGCGGGTCGCCGAGGAGGCGCCCGTTGACGATGAGCCGGACACCCAGCTGCGCGACCGGCTCGCCGCCGACGGGGCCAACGCCCGGCAGACGGAGATGGAGGCGCGCCTTCAGCTGCGTACGCACGAGGAGCGTGCCAAGGCGCTCGCCGGACGGGCGGACTCGCTCGACCGGGCGGCGCGCGCGGAGCGCGAGGCGCGGGCGCGCGCCGAGCAGCGGCGCGCCCGGCTGCGGCACGAGGCGGCGGTCGCGTCGGCTGTCGCGGAGGGCGCCCGGCAGCTGCTCGCGCACGTCGAGGTGTCGCTCGTACGGGCCGAGGAGGAGCGGGCCGCCGCCGAGCTGGCCAAGGGGGAGCGGGAGGCCGAGCTGGTCGCCGAACGCAACCGCGGGCGGGAGCTGAAGGACGAGCTGGACAAGCTCACGGACTCGGTGCACCGGGGCGAGGTGCTGGGGGCGGAGAAGCGGCTGCGGATCGAGCAGCTGGAGACCAGGGCGCTGGAGGAGCTCGGCGTCGAGCCGTCGGTGCTGATCGCGGAGTACGGGCCGGACCAGCTCGTACCGCCCTCCCCGCCCGCCGAGGGTGAGGAACTGCCCGAGGACCCGGAACATCCGCGCAACCAGCCGGTGCCGTACGTGCGCGCCCAGCAGGAGAAGCGGCTCAAGGCGGCGGAGCGGGCGTACCAGCAGCTCGGCAAGGTCAATCCGCTCGCACTGGAGGAGTTCGCGGCACTGGAGGAGCGCCACAAGTTCCTGTCCGAGCAGCTCGAGGACCTGAAGAAGACCCGCGCCGACCTGCTGCGGGTCGTCAAGGAGGTCGACGAGCGGGTGGAGCAGGTGTTCACGGAGGCATACCGGGACACGGCCCGCGAGTTCGAGGGCGTGTTCTCCCGGCTCTTCCCGGGCGGCGAGGGGCGGCTGATTCTGACCGACCCCGACAACATGCTCACCACGGGCGTCGACGTGGAGGCCCGGCCGCCGGGCAAGAAGGTCAAGCGTCTGTCGCTGCTGTCGGGCGGCGAACGCTCCCTGACGGCCGTGGCCATGCTGGTGTCGATCTTCAAGGCGCGGCCGAGCCCGTTCTATGTGATGGACGAGGTCGAGGCGGCGCTGGACGACACCAACCTTCAGCGGCTGATCCGGATCATGCAGGAGCTCCAGGAGAGCTCGCAGCTGATCGTGATCACCCATCAGAAGCGGACCATGGAGGTCGCGGACGCCCTCTATGGCGTGTCCATGCAGGGAGACGGGGTCTCCAAGGTCATCAGCCAGCGCCTGCGCTAAGACCACCTTCATTTCAGCAACTTCAAGTCTTGAACTCTAGGTGAGATCCACTTGGGCGAAACAACTTCGTAACCCCCTATTGACTTCGGGATTTGAAGACATAGGCTCTGGCGCATTGCTTTTACCTTCACGTATCGCGGCTCTGACGTCGTACGACTACGCGAAGCGCCAACCCCCGAACGCCCGCCGTCGCGGCCGGGCCAAGGAGAACTCGATGAGCACCACCGTGCAGTCACCGGCGGCCGAGGGCCGCAAGGCAGGTCCGGAGCGCCTCGGCCACGTCATTTTCATTACGGCCGCCGCCGCGATGGGTGGCTTCCTCTTCGGCTACGACAGTTCCGTGATCAACGGCGCGGTCGAAGCCATCCGTGGCCGTTTCGAGATCGGCTCCTCCGCACTCGCCCAGGTCATCGCCGCCGCTCTGATCGGCTGCGCCGTCGGCGCCGCGACCGCCGGCCGCCTTGCCGACCGCATCGGCCGTATCCGCGTCATGCAGATAGCCGCTGTGCTCTTCACGCTCAGTGCGGTCGGGTCGGCGGTCCCGTTCGCCCTGTGGGACCTCGCCATGTGGCGCGTACTGGGCGGTGTCGCCATCGGTATGGCCTCGGTCATCGGCCCGGCCTACATCGCCGAGGTCGCCCCGCCCGCGTACCGCGGCCGCCTCGCGTCCTTCCAGCAGGCCGCGATCGTCATCGGCATCGCCGTCTCCCAGCTGGTCAACTGGGGCGTCCTCGAACTCGCCGGCGGCGACCAGCGCGGGCGGCTGGCCGGGCTCGAGGCCTGGCAGTGGATGCTCGGCGTCATGGTCGTCCCCGCCGTGCTGTACGGGGTGCTGTCGTACCTGATCCCCGAGTCGCCCCGCTACCTGATCTCCGTCGGTCGCGTCGACGCTGCCAAGCAGGTCCTCGCCGACGTCGAGGGCCCCAAGGTGGACCTCGACGTCCGCGTCAGCGAGATCGAGACCGCTATGCGCAGCGAGCACAAGTCGGCCTTCAAGGACCTGCTCGGCGGGCGGTTCGGGCTGCTCCCGATCGTCTGGGTCGGCATCGGCCTCTCGGTCTTCCAGCAGCTCGTCGGCATCAACGTGATCTTCTACTACTCGTCCTCGCTGTGGCAGTCCGTCGGCATCGACCCGAGCAGCTCGTTCTTCTACGCGTTCACCACCTCGATCATCAACATCGTCGGCACCGTGATCGCGATGATCTTCGTCGACCGCATCGGCCGCAAGCCGCTGGCCCTCATCGGCTCCGTCGGCATGGCGGTCTCCCTGGGCCTCGCCGCCTGGGCCTTCTCTGCCAAGACAGGCACCGGCCAGAACATCTCGATGCCCGACCTGCAGGCCACCGTCGCGCTCTTCGCCGCGCACGCCTTCGTGCTCTTCTTCGCCCTCTCCTGGGGCGTGGTGGTCTGGGTGCTGCTCGGCGAGATGTTCCCCAACCGGATCCGTGCCGCCGGTCTGGGCGTCGCCGCCTCGGCCCAGTGGGTCGCCAACTGGCTGATCACCGTCACCTTCCCGAGTCTGTCCGACTGGAACCTCTCCGGTGCCTACCTGATCTACACGATCTTCGCCGCGCTCTCGATCCCCTTCATCCTCAAGTGGGTGCCGGAGACCAAGGGCAAGGCGTTGGAGGAGATGGGCTAATCCCCCCGCTGCCCCGCTCCTCGCAGCAGGTCACTGCCCCGGCTCACCCGTCGAGCCGGGGCAGTACCTTTTGCGCGCATGGACGCGGGCTGCGCCGGCCCGCGCCGACCGGGATACCGCCGCAGAGGCCCGCAGTGGCCGCAGCGGGTCGTGCAGCGGCGTGCCGCGCAGTCGGCGCGACCGCGGCGCACGGCGGGAGGCACTGGCCATCCGGAGCCCGTGGCCGATACTGGGTCCGTTATGGAATTCGTCATCCTTGCTGTAGTCATCGCCCTGGTCGCGGTCGCCGCGATCAGCGGCCTCGTGGTCAGCGGCCGCCGCAAGAAGCAGCTGCCGCCCGAGCCGCCGAGCGCACCGACCATCACCGCTCCGCCCGCCGAGCCGCACGTCGGCGAGGAGGCCGAGGCGCCGAGCGACGAAGCCCGCCGCACCATCGAAGAAGTCGGCCTGCCCGAGACGGCGGCCGCCGAAGCTCCGCCTGCCGAGGCGGCCGCCGTACCGCCGCCCGCTCCCGCGATCGAGGTTCCCGAGCCGACGGCCGGCCGCCTCGTACGGCTGCGCGCCCGCCTCTCCCGTTCCCAGACGTCCCTGGGCAAGGGGCTGCTCACCCTGCTCTCCCGGGAGCACCTCGACGACGAGACCTGGGAGGAGATCGAGGACACGCTCCTCACCGCCGATGTCGGCGTCGCGCCGACGCAGGAGCTGGTCGAGAGCCTGCGCGAGCGCGTCCGGGTGCTCGGCACCCGAACCCCCGAGGAACTGCGCGGCCTGCTGCGCGAGGAACTGCTCCGGCTGGTCGGCACCGACCTCGACCGGTCCCTGCGGACCGACGGCGGCATGGAGGTGCCGGGCATCGTCATGGTCGTCGGCGTCAACGGCACCGGAAAGACCACCACGACCGGCAAGCTCGCGCGGGTGCTCGTCGCCGACGGGCGCAGCGTGGTGCTCGGCGCGGCCGACACCTTCCGCGCCGCCGCCACGGACCAGCTGCAGACCTGGGGCGACCGGGTCGGGGCGCGTACGGTCCGCGGGCCGGAGGGAGGCGACCCGGCGTCGGTCGCCTACGACGCGGTCAAGGAGGGCATCAGCGAGGGCGCGGACGTCGTCCTCATCGACACCGCCGGCCGGCTGCACACCAAGGCCGGGCTCATGGACGAGCTGGGCAAGGTCAAGCGGGTCGTGGAGAAGCACGGGCCGGTGGACGAGGTGCTGCTCGTCCTGGACGCGACCACGGGCCAGAACGGCCTGATCCAGGCGCGGGTGTTCGCGGAGGTCGTGGACATCACCGGCATCGTGCTGACGAAGCTGGACGGCACCGCGAAGGGCGGCATCGTCGTCTCGGTGCAGCGCGAGCTGGGCGTGCCGGTAAAGCTGGTCGGCCTCGGCGAGGGCGCGGACGACCTGGCGCCGTTCGAGCCGGAGGCCTTCGTCGACGCGCTCATCGGCGAGTAGGCGTAGCCACGTAACGCAGCCCCGCCGCGCACGGTGCGGCGGGGCTCGTGCCGTCGGCAGGCTCGAGGGGGCTGAAGGGCGTTCAGACAGCCGAGCGGTGACACACGTACGCGAGGGTGCCGAGCAGCAGCCGGGCCTGCGGGGGGCGCCCTGCCGCCTCCAGCGTGGGCGGCCGCAGCCAGCGCATCGGCCCGAGGCCGCCCAGATCCGAGGGCGGAGCGGCGATGTACGCACCGTCGCCGAGCCCCCGCAGATCGAGCTCGGCGTCGTCCCACCCCATGCGGTACAGCAGCTGGGGAAGCTCGGCGGCGGCTCCCGGGGCGACGAAGAACAGCGCGCGTGCGTTCGGGGCCGCGGCCACCGGGCCGAGGGGAACGCCCATCCGCTCCAGCCGGACGAGAGCGTGCCGGCCGGCGTTCTCGCCGACCTCGATCACATCGAAGGAACGGCCCACCGGCAGGAGCACCGCCGCCCCTGGAAGCTCGGCCCAGGCGGCCGCCACCTCGTCGAGCGTGGCCCCGGCCTTCACCTCGCACGCGAAGTCGAGCGGATGGGCACCGGGGGCCTGGCAGTCGGGCGTCCCGCAGGAGCACTCCCCGACGGCGCCACCGTCACCGGCGGCGCGCTTGGCCCGGGCTCCGGGGACCACATCCCAGCCCCACAGGCCCGTGTACTCCGCCACCACCGTGCACTCGGACTGACGGCCGCGCCTCCGTGAGCCGGACCGCATGTCGAGGATGCCGCCGATCGTGAAGCCCATGCCCCCTCCAACGGGTCGCTTCGCCGATGGTTACGTCATGGAGTCTGGCCGTAACCGTCCGTCGCCACCCAGTCACGCGAGTGGCGTAGTGTGGCGCTACGGGTGGCGCGCAGTGGCACGTGCGCCCTCGTACGCATCTCTCCGCTCATTGGCCGTTGTCCCGTGTCAAGTGAATCGCGAAGAGCCGTGGAGGAGTTCATTCGAAGGGGTGGCGAATGGTGGCGTTTCGCAGCACGGCCTCGCCGGAGCAGTGATCGTAGGATTACTTTCAGTGCACGAACCCTCGGATGCCGTAGCCGCTCATGGGTATGCCGGAGGCATGACGCATCGTCTGTTGGCCGGGCAGGGCGGCAGTTCACCGGACAGGAGCCGTAACGGACGGCATCCTGGAGGCGGTTCGCGCGCGGGCATTCAGTTCGGGAATGGGGGCGTTCCAGTGGGCGGCGACGTCGGTAGTGGTACCAACGCTGAGAAGCGCCGCAACGAGGAGTTGCGTTCGTGGTTCGTGCGCAGCGGTTGGTCCAAGGGCGAGCTGGCCCGCCAAGTGAACCGGCGCGCTCGCCAGATGGGCGCCCACCACATCAGCACGGACACCTCCCGGGTGCGCCGCTGGCTCGACGGTGAGCAGCCGCGTGAGCCGATCCCGCGCATCCTCTCCGAGCTGTTCTCCGAGCGCTTCGGCTGTGTCGTGGCGGTCGAGCAGCTCGGTCTGCGTCCCGCCCACCAGTCACCGTCGGTGTCCGGCGTCGACCTGCCCTGGGCGGGGCCGCAAACCGTCACCCTGATCAGCGAGTTCTCGCGCAGCGACCTGATGCTGGCGCGGCGCGGCTTCCTCGGTACCTCGCTGGCCCTCGCCGCCGGCCCCTCCCTCATCGAGCCGATGCAGCGGTGGCTGGTGCCGAACCCGGCGGCCGGCTCGTTGGAAGTCCCTCCGGTGCCGCCACAGGACCGCTCCCGGCGCGGCAGCCGGCTCTCCGGGCCGGAGTTGGAGCAGCTGGAGGTCACCACCGTGATGTTCCGGCGGTGGGACGCTCAGTGCGGTGGCGGCTTGCGCCGCAAGGCGGTCGTCGGCCAACTCCACGAGGTCACCGACCTGTTGCAGGAGTACCAGACGTCGGAGGTCACCAGGCGGCTGTTCAGGGTCGCCGCAGAGCTCGCCGAGCTGGCCGGCTGGATGAGCTACGACGTCGGTCTCCAGCCCACCGCGCAGAAGTACTTCGTCCTGGCCCTGCACGCGGCGAAGGAGGCCGGTGACAAGCCGCTCGGCTCGTACATCCTGTCCAATATGAGCCGCCAGATGATCCACCTGGGGCGGCCGGACGACGCCCTGGAGCTGATCCACCTCGCGCAGTACGGTGGCCGCGACTGCTCGACCCCGCGCACCCAGGCGATGCTGTATGCGATGGAGGCCCGCGCGTACGCCAACATGGGCCAGCCCAACAAGTGCCACCGGGCGGCGCGGATGGCCGAGGAGACCTTCGCCGAGCTCAGTGCCTCGGACGGCGACCCGGACTGGATCCGCTTCTTCTCCGAGGCCGAGCTGAACGGGGAGAACGCCCACTCGTACCGGGATCTCGCCTATGTGGCCGGGCGCAGCCCGACCTATGCCTCGCTCGCCGAGCCGGTGATGCGCAAGGCCGTCGACCTTTTCGGGCACGACGAGGAGCACCAGCGTTCGTATGCGCTGAATCTCATCGGCATGGCCACCGTCCATCTGCTCAAGAAGGAGCCCGAGCAGTGCGCGGCGCTGGCCGAGCAGGCACTCGGCGTCGCCAAGCGGGTGCGCTCGGAGCGGGTGAACAACCGGCTCCGCAAGACCGTGGACATTGCCGTACGCGATTTCGGCGGGGTGGCGGAGGTCGTCCACCTCACTGATCAACTGGCCCAGTCGCTGCCGGATTCCGCCGAGGTCGCGCACGCCGTCTGACCCGTGCCGGCACCGCCGCTGCGGGCGGCCCCCGTCCCCGGCTGTGGCGCCCTTCCATCAAGCCCCGACTCGGCTCCCCCGACTCCGGTCAACCGGAAGGACGCCGCGGCCGGTCCCCGTTGTCCACGGCAGAGTAGCCGGGCCCTGCGCGGCCCACCGGCCGTTCATCCGCGCGTAACACAGGAAGGCCGTTCGTCACTGCGGTGAAACACCGAGCGGCACCGACTGAAACTCCCCTGCGTCAATCTCGTGGCGAAAACCGGCCCACATCCACTACCCGCACGGGCCGTCGCTTTCGAGGAGACGTCGAATTGAATGGCGCAGATACCGCATTCGTATTGATCAGTGCCGCGCTCGTGATGCTCATGACACCGGGCCTGGCCTTCTTCTACGGCGGCATGGTGCGGGTGAAGAGCGCCCTCAACATGCTCATGATGTCCTTCGTCGCCCTCGGCATCGTCAGCGTCCTGTGGGTGCTGTACGGCTACTCGCTGGCCTTCGGCGATGACCTCGGCGGCGGGTTGCTCGGCAACCTCGATCACATCGGGTTCCAGGGCATCACCATCGAGACGCTGACGGGCGGCAAGGAAGGCATCCCGGTCTTCGCGTTCGCGCTCTTCCAGCTGATGTTCGCGGTGATCACTCCCGCGCTCATGAGCGGTGCGCTCGCGGACCGCGTGAAGTTCAGCGCCTGGGCCCTGTTCATCGCGCTGTGGGTCTCCGTCGTGTACTTCCCGGTGGCGCACTGGGTCTGGCAGGCCGATGGCTGGCTGTTCAAGCTCGGCGTGATCGACTTCGCGGGCGGTACGGCCGTGCACATCAACGCCGGCATCGGCGGGCTCGCCGCCGTCCTGGTCGTCGGCAAGCGGATCGGCTTCAAGAAGGACCCGATGCGGCCGCACAGCCTGCCGCTGGTGATGCTGGGCGCCGGTCTGCTGTGGTTCGGCTGGTTCGGTTTCAACGCCGGTTCTGCCCTCGCCGCCAACGGCACCGCCGCCAACATGGCCATGAACACCCAGGTCGCCACCGGTGCCGCGATGCTCGGCTGGCTGGCGTACGAGCGGATCCGGCACGGCGCGTTCACCACTCTGGGCGCCGCCTCCGGCGCGGTCGCCGGCCTGGTCGCCATCACCCCCTCCGGTGCGCAGGTCAACGCCCTCGGGGCGATCCTCATCGGTGTCGTCGCCGGTGTCGTCTGCTCCTGGGCGGTGGGCCTGAAGTACAAGCTCGGCTACGACGACTCCCTCGACGTGGTCGGTGTCCACCTCGTCGGCGGTGTCATCGGCACCCTGCTCGTGGGCGTCCTCGCCATCAACGGCGTCGGCGGCCTGGACCAGCTGACCAAGCAGGCCATCGGTGCCTTCTCGGTCATGGGCTTCTCCTTCGTCGCCTCCTGGATCCTGGCCAGGCTCGTTGACGTCACGATCGGCTTCCGGGCCAGCGAGGACGACGAGGTTTCGGGCGTCGACCAGGCCTTCCACGCCGAGACGGCGTACGACTTCAGCTCGGTGGGGGGCGCGTCGGCCGGCCGTAGTACGGCCCCGGCCCACGGCCGGGACGAGAGGACGGTCGCGGCCGCTCCGCAGACCGTGCAGAACAAGAAGGTGGACGCATGAAGCTCATCACGGCGGTCGTGAAGCCGCACCGGCTCGACGAGATCAAGGAGGCCCTGCAGGCCTTCGGCATCCAGGGCCTGACCGTCACCGAGGCCAGCGGCTACGGGCGGCAGCGCGGCCACACCGAGGTGTACCGCGGTGCCGAGTACACCGTCGACCTGGTGCCGAAGGTCCGGATCGAGGTGCTGGTCGAGGACGCGGACGCGGAGCAGCTGATCGAGGTGATCGTCAAGGCGGCCCGCACCGGCAAGATCGGCGACGGCAAGGTGTGGAGCGTTCCGGTCGAGACGGCCGTGCGCGTACGGACCGGCGAGCGCGGCCCCGACGCGCTCTGACCACAGAAGGAAGCTGGGAGCCCGGGTGACGGAGCGCGTCGAGGACACGGTCGACGAGGTCGAGCACACATCCGGCACGGCCGGCCCGGAGCCCAGGGGCTATGCGGCGGCCCGGCTGCGACTCCTGCAGGAGGAGTCGCAGTCCGGGCCGCAGCGCCGTGCCGGCCTGGCGCGGCTCACCGACGAGTGGCTGGCAGCGCTGCTGCGCGGCGCCGCCGAGGCGACCGGCACGGCCGGGGTCGCCCTCGTCGCCGTCGGAGGCTACGGCCGCGGCGAGCTGTCCCCGCGCAGCGACCTCGACCTGCTGCTCCTGCACGACGACAAGGCCGACGCCGGGGCGGTCGCCTCGCTCGCGGACCAGGTCTGGTACCCGGTCTGGGACCTGGGGCTGGCCTTGGACCACTCCGTCCGCACGCCCGCCGAGGCGCGGAAGACGGCGGGCGACGACCTCAAGGTGCAGCTCGGGCTGCTGGACGCCCGGCACATCGCGGGGGACGCCACGCTGACGGCGAGCCTGCGCACGGCCGTACTGGCCGACTGGCGCAACCAGGCGCCGAGGCGGCTGCCGGAACTCCACGAGCTCTGCCAGGAGCGCGCCCAGCGCCAGGGCGAGCTGCAGTTCTTGCTGGAGCCGGATCTGAAAGAGGCGCGGGGCGGGCTGCGTGACCTGACCGCGCTGCGGGCCGTCGCTGCCTCCTGGCTCGCGGACGCGCCCCGCGAGGGCCTGGAGCAGGCGCGCACCCGGCTGCTCGACGTACGGGACGCGCTGCACCTGGCCACCGGGCGGGCCACCGACCGGCTGGCCCTCCAGGAGCAGGACCAGGTGGCCGAGGACCTCGGCCTGCTGGACGCGGACGCCCTGCTGCGCCAGGTGTACGAGTCCGCGCGCACCGTGTCGTACGCCGCCGACGTCACCTGGCGAGAGGTGCACCGGGTCCTGCGGTCACGTGCCACGCGGCCACGGCTGCGCGGGCTCCTCGGAGGACGCCCGGGGCGCACGCCGGGGGAGTACGGCGCCGAGCGCACCCCGCTCGCCGAGGGCGTCGTGGAGCAGGACGGCGAGGTGGTGCTCGCCCGTACCGCGCGCCCCGAGCGCGACCCCGTACTCCCCCTGCGGGCGGCGGCCGCCGCCGCTCAGGCCGGCCTGCCGCTCTCGCTGCACGCCGTGCGGCGCATGGCGGTGGCCGCGCGCCCCCTGCCCGTGCCGTGGCCGGCCGAGGCCCAAGAGGAGCTCGTCACCTTGCTCGGCGCGGGCCGCACCACGGTGCCGGTGTGGGAGGCGCTGGAGGCCGAGGGCCTGATCACGCGGCTGCTGCCGGACTGGGAGCGCGTCCGCTGCCGCCCGCAGCGCAACGCCGTCCACCGCTGGACCGTCGACCGGCACCTCGTCGAGACCGCCGTCCGGGCCTCGGCGCTGACCCGGCGCGTCGGCCGCCCCGACCTGCTGCTGGTCGCCGCCCTGCTGCACGACATCGGCAAGGGCTGGCCCGGTGACCACTCGGTCGCCGGTGAGGTCATCGCCCGCGATGTGGCCGCCCGGATCGGCTTCGACCGCGACGATGTGAATGTCATCGCCACGCTCGTCCGCCACCACCTGCTGCTCGTCGAGACCGCGACCCGGCGCGACCTGGACGACCCGGCGACCGTCCGGTCGGTCGCCGAAGCCGTCGGCGGCACCGGCACCCTCGAACTGCTGCATGCGCTGACCGAGGCCGACGCGCTCGCCACCGGCCCCGCCGCCTGGAGCGCCTGGCGCGCTTCGCTCGTGGACGACCTGGTGAAACGCGTCACGGCTGTCTTCGCCGGCGAGCCGGCGGTGGTGCAGAGCACATTCGGCGAGCCGACGGCCGAGGAGGAGCGGCTGGCTTTGGAGGCCGTACGCACCGGCGCGCCTGTCGTGGCGCTGCACGCGCGGACGGAACCGCGGACGGCCACGCAGCAGGAGCTTCCGGAAGCCGAGGCGCACAGCGATCCGGACTCCGGCCGGGAACCCGTCGGTGTCGAGCTGCTGATCGCCGTACCGGACCAGTCCGGCGTCCTGCCCGCGGCGGCCGGTGTGCTCGCGCTGCACCGGCTGACCGTACGCGCTGCCGATCTGAGCGCTGTGGAGCTGCCCGAGGCTCTGGCGTCCGAGGGGACGGGTCAGGGTGAGGTCCTGCTGGTGAGCTGGCGGGTGGCGGCCGAGTACGGCTCCCTGCCGCAGGCCGCGCGACTGCGTAACGACCTGGTGCGTGCCCTGGACGGCTCTCTCGACATCTCCGCTCGGCTCGCGGAGCGCGAAGCCGCCTATCCGCGCCGCCGCGGCGTGCAGGCACCGCCGCCCAGGGTGACCGTGGCCGCGGCCGGCTCCCGGCGTGCCACAGTGATCGAGGTACGGGCCCAGGACGCCCCCGGACTGCTGCACCGGATCGGCCGCGCGCTGGAGACGACCGGGGTACGGGTGCGCAGCGCCCACGTCAGCACGCTCGGCGCGAACGCCGTGGACGCCTTCTACGTCACCGACCTGGACGGCGCTCCGCTGCCCGACACACAGGCCGCGGAACTCGCCCAGGCCGTGGAGAGCGCCCTGCGCTAGCCA
>NZ_JBUEGC010000051.1:0-45085 GCF_054963655.1 Streptomyces sp. HSS9-12
CTCCTGCCAGCCTGCTGCCGTCTCTCTACGGACCACTGCTCGGGTCTCCCTCGAGTGGAACTGCAACGGGGGCCGCGGGGGAGCCGGGCACCGCCCGGCCGACTGCTGCTCCCCGAGCGGCCGGCGCCCGCTCCCGAACACGCCGGAAGGGTCGCTTGTGGAGGTCCTGCAGTGGCTGCCGTTCGCCTCTCCGATCGGGCGAACGCGTTGTCGGGAGCCCAGCCCTGGCCCTACTGGTGCCCCGGCGACAACCCTGTCGGTGGACGCCAGTGGACAGACGCCCTTGGACGGTGCATCACGGGGTGGCACAGGTCAATCTGTCGCACGTGCTTCGATCAGGCAAAACGTCATCACGTAGCACGAAGAGACACCATGCAACACGAACGCTCGTGGTCACCAGGCCGCCCGGCAGGTCGAACTCCAAACCGGCCGCACCCCGGTGCCCCTGGCAGCGATGCGGGAAGCCGCCGAAGGCGCCCTCGGCGAGGACACTCCGAGTGCGTAGGCGAGACCAGCCGTGATCGGGGTCATCGCGGGAGTTTCGAGGTGCGCTCCGGGTGGGCCGCGTTGATGTACCGCATCGCGGTGTGGGCGGAGATGCCGAACAGACGGATCAGGTGCAGCGGGTCCTCGACCTCGAACGCCTCGTCGCGGATCCGGTCCTGCCGGAGCGTCGGCATGGTGAGCCCGGTGGGCTGGAAGACCGTGCTGAACGTGTTCGTGCCGATGGCCGGGTGCGCGGTGTCCACCGCGGTCCACCGGTTGATCAGCAGATGCGGGTTGGTGGTGGCCGGCCAGCGGCGGTGGCGTTCGCGGATCCACGCGGAAGCGCAGCGGTAGGTGAGTTCGTCCAGGTAGATGATGTGCCGCTTTCCTTGGCGCCGTACGACGAGACGCTCGCGGGACAGATCCAGGTCGGTCAGCAGCAGGCACCGGATGTCGGTGGTGACAGGCCAGCACGGTGACAGCGCTCACACCGGCCCGTGGTCGTCTTGAGCGTCGCCCTCTCCAGGTGGGCGAACGCGGCGCAGGGCGTGCAGACGACGAGGGACTCTGCCGAGAACCAGCAACCGCAGTGTTCGCAGGACCTCGGAGTCGCCCTGCGTCGCGGACACGGCGGGCGGCGCGGCGACCGCGCGAGCAGCGGCTGTATCCGACCCGGAGGCTCCGGCGGCTCCTGCCACATCCTCAGCATCCCCGCGCGCAGGAGGATGGCATGGACGGACCGGACATAGTTGGGGATGTCGTTGAGCACCATCTCGTCGACAAGGTCGTCGCCGTCGGCGTCGCGCACTGCGAGCGCCAAGCGCAGCATCTCGTGCAGCTTGCGCTGCATGGGCTTGCTGAAGCCGTTCTCGGCCGCGAACGCAGCCGTGTGCTCGACGACGTCGGCGTATCCGGCAAGCGGCCTTTGCAGGATGCGCCGGCAGATGTCGATGGACAGCATCCGGCGGACGGGAAACAGCGGCATCTGCCCCCGGACCATCGGCGGGAGGACCGCCGTATCGTCCCGCATCGGAGCTGCCGCTGCCGCGCGGATGTGCTCCACCCAGTGAAGCCGTTCCCGGCCGCCGACCGTGCGCCTGCCGTACTTCTTCAGCGGCTGGGCGTGGGTAGGCGCGAGGCCGTAGTAGAGCAGCATCAACTGGCGACTGCGCGGAGCACTCCCGCCGGTATCGGTGGCCCACTCGACATCGGAATCGAGCCTGACCGCATGCAGACACCCCCGGCACAGCACATCAGAATTGAGGTGACCTGCGTGGCGACACCGTAGGCACTTCCCCTGCTCAGGGTGCTTCTTCCGCCACTCCGCGCACCCCGAGCACACTGTCGAGCCGAGCATGCCCCAGCCCCTGCACTCTGGGCACTGTGCAGGGGTTGATCGTGTTCCCATCCGTTCAGTTGGGCGGCAGGGAGCGCGGCCCGCTCTGCCGACGCGGCTGCGGAGCAACCGGGCTGCCTCCGCCCTCCACGGCGCCCACGGCCTTGGGCAGCTCCTCGCTCTGTCCGGCAGCCGACTCCAATGGCTCGGCCTGCAGCAGATCGCCGACGGTGCAGTTCAGCACCGCGCAGATCTTGTCCAGGTCGTCGAGGCGCACCGTGACTGGAGTGCCGCTCCACATCGCGGCGACCTTGCTCAGCGACGGCGTGAACCCGACCGTCTTGAACGCCTCCAGCAGCTCCGTGGGACGCCACAGGTCCCGCTGGGCGGCCACAGAATCGGGGGCTCGCCGTGGTCCTGACCTGCTGACGAGCAGCTTTGCCCCTCCTGGGAGCCCCGTGGGAACCTGCGCATCCTCCACTAACGAGGCAGACGTCCTCCACCCCGCGGTTGCGCAGTTCGGTGAGCACCGTCATCCAGGTCGTGGCGCCTTCGCCTCCGTCGCCGACCCACAGGCCGAGGACGTCCGTGCGGCCGTCCATGTCGACGCCGACGGCGAGGTAGACCGGCTTGGAAAACCACTGATCCAGAGCGGATCTTGATCCATAGGGCGTCGATGTAGATGATCGGCCAGATCGCGTCCAACGGCCGGTTCTGCCAGGTGGCGAGCTCGTCGGCGACGGCATCGGTGACCTTGCTGATCAGGTCCGGTGAGACCTCCACGCCATAGATGCCGGCCAGGTGCGAGCGGATGTCGTGCACGCTCATGCCGCGGGCGTAGAGCGACAGGATCCGCTCGTTGAAGCCCGTCAGCCGCCGGGCGTGCTTGGGCACCAGCTGCGGCTCGAAGGACCCCTCGCCCGCCATGGGGGGCGGATTGGTGCAGCAAGATGCCCGCGCACTGTTGTACGCGGGCATCCGGAGGTGCGTCGTGGGTCAGCGAACGCAGGAGATCTCGTATCGCGAGGGGGGATCCGCTGACCAGCGGCGCGGCGGGCTCAGACGGGTTCGGTGATGGCGCGGTGCTCCTCGTCGAAGGTCAGTGCCGGTGGCGGGGTGCGGAAGCCCCGGGTCAGGTAGGCCAGGTAGCCGATTCCGAGGGCGAGCCAGATGGTCCCGAGGATGAGAGCTTCGCTGTCGAGGTTGGTCAGGAGCCAGACGTCCACTGCGGCGCCGATCGCGGGGGCGATCACATGGCCCGGCAGTCCGGGGCGGCGGCCCGCGCGGCGCTCGCGCAGGTAGGTGGCGATGACGGCGAGGTTGACGAAGGTGAAGGCGATGAAGGCGCCGAAGTTGATGAAGGAGGTGGACGTCGCGACGTTGAGCCGCAGCGCGATCAGTCCGACGGCGCCTGTGAGGAGGATGTTGAGAGCGGGGGTGCGGTAGCGGGGGTGGACGTGGCCGAAGATCCGGCGCGGGAGGACGGAGTCTCGGCCCATGGCGTACAGCAGGCGGGAGGTGCTCGCCTGGGCGGCGATGCCGGACGCGAACTGGGCGACGACGAGGCCGGCCAGGAAGACGGAGGAGAAGAGGTCGCCGCCGATGGTCTTGGCGATTTCGAATGCGGCCGAGCTGGGGTCGTCGAAGCTGCCGCCGGGGTGGGCCAGCTGGGTGGCCCAGGCGACGGCCACGAAGATGCCGCCGCCGATCAGGGCGATCAGCAGGATCGCCCGGGGCATGGTGCGCTTCGGCTCGATGGTCTCTTCGGTGAGGGTGGTGACCGCGTCGAAGCCGAGGAAGGAGTAGGCCGCGATCGCCGCTCCGGCGGAGATGCCCGCCAGGGTGGTGGCGTGATTGGCGAACGGTGCGGTGCTCGCCAGCGCGCCGGCGCCGCCGAGGCCGAGCACGTGCCGCAGGGACAGCATGACGAAGATGCCGATCACCAGGACCTGGAAGGCCATGAGCAGGTCGTTGGCCCGCTCGGCGGTCTTGATGCCCCGCACGTTCAGGGCTGTGGTCAGGGCGATGAAGCCGATGATCCACACCCAGAACGGGATGCTGGGGAACTGTGCCTGGAGGTATGCCCCGCCGATCAGCCAGATGACCATGGGCAGGAAGAAGTAGTCGAGCAGGGTGGCCCAGCCGATCAGGAAGCCGACCCGGGAGTCGATGGCCCGGCGGACGTAGGTGTACGCGGACCCGGCCACGGGGTGGGCGGCGGCCATCTTCCCGTAGCTGTGCGCGGTGAACAGCATGGCGAGCAGGGCCAGTAGGTATGCGGTGGGGACGGCACCGCCGGTGCTCTCGGCCACGATGCCGAAGGTGCCGAGCACGATCAGCGGGGTCATGTAGGCGAGGCCGAACAGGACGACCGATCTGAGGGTGAGCGCACGGGTCAGGCCCTGAGCGGGGGAGTTCTCCATAGCGTGCTCCGAGGGGGACGGACGAGCGGGTGGGGAGTCAGCCGGTGGCGGGGCGCCAGCGGGCGGGGTCGATACGGCCGCCGTACAGCGGCAGGTCGAGCGGGGTGTCGGCGTGGGTGAACTGGTTCCACATGCGGTTGAGTCCCGCGGTGCCGTACGTGCGGACGCGGGTGACGTCGTCCAGGTCGAGTACATCGGTGAGAACGGTGGCGACGGAGTCGGGCGCCTCGGTACGCACCCGCCCCTCGGGGTCGACGACCAGGCTGCGGCCAGTGCCGACAGGGCCGGCGGCGTTGACGCTGAGGACGAAGACCTGGTTGACGATGGCGTTGGCCCGGGCGAGAACCAGCTCCTGGGCGCGGTCCGCCGTGGTCGTCATGACCGGGTTGACGATCACCTCGGCACCCATCCAGGCCAGGTGGCGCGCCACCTCGGGGAACCAGGCGTCGTAGCAGATGGAGATGCCGATACGGCCCACACCGGGCAGGTCCGCGACGACGAAGCGGTCGCCGGGGTCGTACGGCTCGTGCGGCCGCCAGGGAAAGATCTTCCGGTACGAGGCGACGAGCCGGCCGTCGGGGGAGTAGACCGGCGCCGTGTTGAACAACTCGCCGCCCGCCCCGCGCTCGCACACGGTACCCGGCACTAGCCAGACGCCCAGGTCGCCGGCGAGCTCGGCGAGCCGCCGGGACCGCGGGCCGTCCAGCGGTTCGGCGGCTTCCTGGAGCTGCTTGGTCGACGCCGGCGGGCCGTCGACGCCACACAGGTGTAGTTCCGGGTAGACCGCGAGGCGGGTGTGCGGAAAGCGGGCCAGCAGCTGCTCAACATCCTCGGCGAATCCGGACAAGGGCTCAGTCGCAGGGCGGGGAGGTGCCTGGACGAGGGCGATGGGGAGAGGGCGGGACATGGCGAGGAAATTAACTCAAAGTGAGCTGTTAAGCAATAGGCTCATTTTGATCTGTTATCTGGGCTCGCTACATTGACGGCATGCCTCACCCCCAGGACGGCCCCGACACGCAGCCGGCCGACGCGCCGGCCCTGGCGTTCAACGCCCCCGCACTCAACGGCATCCGCCGGCTCACCGCGCTGGACACCGTGCGCGCCCGCATCGCACTCGCCGTCGACCTGGGACTGCTCGCCCCGGGCGAAAAGCTTCCACCGACCGATCAGATCGCCGCGGCGCTCGATGTCGGGGAGATCACCGTCCGCCGCGCGCTGGCCTCGCTGTGCCGGGACGGCGTGCTGGAGCGCCGCCGGGGCCGCAACGGGGGCTCCCTCGTCGCCGCGCGGCCGGCCCGGGGAGTGGTCGGCGCGATGGACGCCTACCGCGCCCAGAACACCGAGGTCCACGTGTTGATCGACCAGCGGCTCGTCATGGAGTGCGGACTCGCCCACCTGGCGGCCCGCAACGCCGACGAGGCCGCCCTGACGCAACTCCAACAACTGGCCGACGAGATGGACCAGACCCGGACCTGGGCGGAGTTTCACAGCTGCGACGAGCGGTTCCACCTCGCCGTCGCCGCCGCCACCGGCGTCACCGCAGCAGCCGAGCCATACCGCGCCGTGCTCCACCAGCTGTACCGCTACTACCTGCCCTACCCGATGGACGCCCTACGACAGTCCAACCGCGAACACCATGCCCTGGTCGACGCCCTGCGTGAGGGCGACAGCTCAGTGGCGGCCGACATCGCACGGCGGCATGTGGAAGTGCTCCACCAAACCACGTTCGCGGGTCTGCTGGAGGCGGCTGACGCAAAGAACCGCTGACCGGCATCAACCCTGCAGGCCCAGCTTGCTGGGCTGAAGACCATCGCGGAGGTGGCCCCCAGCATCGACCAACGCACCTTCGCCATCGGCCTGGGAACGGAGACCCAGGTGAGCACGGCCGCGCTCACCGCGCTTGCCAACGGCACGGGCGGCTACCTACTGCTCTCCGGCCACCTCACCCCGAGCACCGACGACTACTTCCGGCTCAGCAAGTTCTTCCTGCAGGTCCTTGCGGGTGTGGCCAACACGGACATTGTCGTCGACCCGACCGGCACCGTAGTCCCGGGGACCAAGGTACGCATCCCCTTCGACCTAGCCGAGACGGACATCGACGTCACGGTCGTCCTGATGGACGACCTGCCCGTCCTCGACCTCACCCTGGAGACGCCCACCGACAAACCGTCGACCCCGGCCTGGCTACCGCCGTCGCTGCGGGCGACCTGACTTCCCACACGGACGCCGGCCACCTGGCCTCGGCGGCCGGGCTGGTCCCCGTTCCCCGCGATTCCGGACGCCGCACCGGAAATCTGCACCGACCCAAGCGCTACAGCCGCCTGCCTGCGCCGGGTGTTCTACCTGTCAGCGCAGACCAGCATCATCCGCGAAGGCCCAACCGGGAATTGGCGACGCTGAGGCTGCCCTGGGCGCCGCCGACCACTCGCCCGGGATACGGCCGTGAAGGCCCGCACCCAGGCCATGGTCACCCTCAAGGCCGTGATCGTCACCGTCCCCGACGAGCTGCGTGAACAGCTCCAGGGCCCACCGAAGATGACGCTCATCGACCGGTGCGCGGGACTGCGGCCCGGGGCTCTCACCAGTACTCTCGCGTCGGCCAAACGCTCGCGGTGATGCCCGCCACCGACCGGGGGCCGTCCTTTTCGATCACGGCGCGTGTATTTCCGGCCCGTGAGACGGATTCGCTGATCCACTGTGAAGGAGCCCGCGGGATACGGCGGGCATCACCGCCATGAGCGATGCGGAAGGGAGCTGCCGTGCCGCGCCGGTTCGTGGAGGCGTCCATCGCCACTTCGGCTGCGCCCGAAGCCGTACACGCCCTGATCGCGCAGGGTGCCACCTGGCCCGTGTGGTCCACTGCGGTGGATTCCTTCGCGCTGGAGCGGGCCGGGCACGGTACGGCCGAAGGCCCCGGAGCGGTCAGGGTCTTCCGGGTGGCCCGGATCAGAACCCGGGCGGAGGTGATCGAGAGCATCCCCGGTGTCCGCTTCCGTTACCGGCTGCTGTCCGGACTTCCCGTTGGGGACTACCACGGCACCGCCACGTTCGAGCCCGGCCGCATCCGCTGGCAGGTCTCCTTCGTGCCCCGGGTTCCCGGCACCGGCTGGTGTCTGTGCCTGGTGATGCGGCGATTCCTCCAGCGGTTCCTGCGCGACCTTGCCCGCCAGGCCGAACGGCCGGCCGACACTGCCGTAGACCGCGCGCACGGCCCGACCGGCTGACCGTTCCGGGCCGCGTCGCTGACGCCGTTTGCTGCTGCCTCACCCGTTCGGACAGTGATCGGTTGCCCCGCCTTTCAGCGCTGGACAAGCTGGCCGAGTGAGACCAGGAGTTAGTTCGAGCAGGCATGCGGCGACACGCCCCCGAGGGGCCGTGCTAGTCACGGGCGCATCCGGCGGAATCGGCCGCGCGACGGTGCTGCGGCTCGCCGGCCGCGGTCTGCGGGTCGTGGGGACGGTGCGGGACGATCACAAGGCGGGGCTGCTGCGGGCTGAGGCGCAGCGACGCGGCGTCCGGCTGCACACCCTGCTGCTGGATGTGACCGACGAGGCCGCCTGCAAGCGAGCCCTGTCCGAGGCAGCCGAGATCGGCGGTGGCCGTCTGGCGGCCGTGGTGAACAACGCCGGCATGGCCCTGGGCGGCGCGGTCGAGGATGTGCCCGACGGCGACGCACGCGATGTGCTGGAGCTGAACCTGCTCGCCCCCGCGCGGCTGGCACGCCTCGCCCTTCCCCTGATGCGCGCCGAGCGCGCCGGCCGCATCGTCAATGTCTCCTCGCTGGCCGGGCGGGTGTCCATGCCCTTCATGGGCTGGTACTGCGCGAGCAAGCAGGGCCTGGAGGCGGTGACCGACGCCCTGCGCATGGAAGCGGCGCGCGACGGCGTCCACGTCATCACCGTGCGGCCCGGAAGCTACTCCACCGACCTGTGGCAGGGCGTGTTCGCCCGCATGGACCCAGGCGGGCCCTCGCCCTACGCCGACTGCTACCGCCGTGCGGAGGCGGTGAGGCCCTGGGTGTCCCGCCTGCCCGGGCCCGAGCCGGTCGCCCGCGTGGTGGAGCGGGCCCTGACGGCACCGCGCCCGCGGGCCCACTACGCGGTGGGGCCCGACGCGCGGCTGGGCATCGCCATGGACGCCGCCTCCCCCCGGGCGGTGGCCGACGTGGCCAAGCGGGCGCTGTTCGGCCTGAGCCGGACAGGCGGCACCGGGCCGGCGGCCCGACCGCCCGGGCCCTTCGGCTGACACGATGTCCACGATCCTGGCAGCGCACAAGCTGCTGCCGCCCCACCGCTACGCGCAGGACGAACTGGCTGCCGTCTTCGCCGCACGGCTCCAGGTACGAGGGCCTATGCGGGAGTTGCTCGACCGGCTCTTCGCGGGCACCACCGTCCGGTGGCGTCACCTGGCACTGCCCCTTGAGGAGTACTGGGGACTGCAAGGCTTCCACGAGGCGAACCGCCGCCACGTCCAAGCGGCGACCGACTACGCGGCCCAGGCGGTGCACAGCGCGCTGGAGGCGGCCGGGGTGGCTGCGCACCAGGTGGATCTGCTCATCACCCAGTCGGTGACCGGAATCTCCGTTCCACCCTTCGACGTGGGCGTCATCGAGCGGCTGGGGCTGCGGCGTGATGTCAAACGCCTGCCGCTCTTCGGCTTCGGCTGTGGCGGGGGCGGTGCGGCGCTGGCCCGTATGCACGACTACCTGCGCGGCTGGCCTTCCCATACGGCGGTGCTGGTCTCGGCCGAGCTGTGCTCGTTCACCATGCAGCCCCGACTGGCCACGGCCGAGAACATCCTGGGTGCGGCCCTGTGCGGAGACGCGGTCGCGGCGGTGGTCGCCTGCGGCACCCAGGCGGCCACCGACCGGCAGGCCGGCGGCCCGCAGGTCCAGGCGACCCGCTGCCATCTGTACCAGGGCAGCACGCACATGGCAGGGTGGCGCATCACGGCGCGGGGGTTCGAGGTCGTCCTGCACCCGGACCTGCCGGCTCAGTTCGCCAAGCACATCGGACCGGATGTGCATGCCTTCCTGGCCGACCACCAGGTCGCGGTGGAGGACGTTGTGGCCTGGACGTGCCATCCGGGAGGCCCGAAAGTCCTCGACGGCGTCGTCAAGGCGGTGGGGCTCGCCGATGACGCGCTGGACCTCAGCCGCGCCCATCTGGCCGCCTGCGGGAACTGCTCCTCCGCCTCGGTGCTGTGCGTCCTCGCCGACACCCTCACGGCGCGGCCTGCCGGGGGCGGCCCCGGGGTGCTGATGTCTTTCGGCCCCGGCCTGTTCAGCGAACTGCTGCTGCTGCGCTGGTGACCCCGCGCAGGTACGCGGCCGCGGCCCGCCGCCTAGTGCTCGTCGCGTCGCCATGTGCCGTGTGCGAGGGAGCCGCCCCCCGGCTGTTGCTGTTGGCGGTCTTCATGGGCGTAGCTGGGGCTCCTACGACCGGCACCAATGTGGGCTTACTGGCGTCAACTCCGTTCGGTAGGGGGGAGGTTTTGGACTGTGGTTCCATCGGCTTTCGCCGTGTGGTCAGCCGGTGCCGCCAGAACCGGGGTGGGAGCGACCGTCACTCGTACTGGCGTGCCCGGTGGGAGGTGTGCGGCCTGGGGGCTGGAGACCTGGGCAAGCACAGTGCTGTTGTCGGTGAGCTGCACGTGGACCCTGGACAGCGATCCGAGGAAGCTCGTGGCCAGGACCCTGCCGTTCCCGCCGTCTTCAGGCGCGATCTGCACCGACTCGGGCCGTACGAACACCGTTACCGGCCCTGCCCCGGCGGAGCCCTCGAGCAGTGGGACGCGGGTTCCGAGCACGGTTGCAAAACCGTCCTTCGCTACTCCTGGAAACCGGTTGGTGAGCCCGACGAACTCGGCGACGAACGGTGTGCGCGGCTGGTCGTACAGCTCTGCGGGTGGCCCGATCTGCTCGAGACTGCCGCCGCGGATGACGCCGACTCTGTCGGCCACCCCGAGCGCTTCTTCCTGGTCGTGGGTCACGAACAGGGTCGTCGTGCCGACCTCCGTCTGGATACGCCGGATCTCGTCGCGCAGCTGACTGCGAACCTTGGCGTCGAGCGCCGACAGCGGCTCGTCGAGGAGCAGTACCTTCGGCTCGATGGCCAGGGCACGGGCCAGAGCGACGCGCTGCTGCTGTCCGTCGGAGAGCTGATGCGGGTAGTGACCGGCGTGGCTGCCGAGACCGACGAGCTCGAGCAGGTCGTCTGCGCGGCGTCGGCGCTCCTGCGAACCGACGCGGCGGAGCTGGAGTCCGTAGCCGACGTTGTCCCGCGCAGTCATGTTGGGGAAGAGGCTGTAGGCCTGGAACACCATACCCATGTCCCGGCGGTTGGCACTGAGGTGGGTGATGTCCTGACCGTCGAGGAGGATCTGCCCGGAGTCGAGTGTTTTGAGTTCGGCGAGCGCCCTGAGCGCCGTTGTCTTGCCGCAGCCGGAGGGGCCGAGCAGGGCGACGAACTCGCCGGGCGCGATGTCGAGCGAGAGCCCGTTGAGTGCGCGCACGGATCCGTAGGACCGGCGCAGGTCGACGAGTCGTACCTGCACTCCGGACCGGTCGGACCGGCTGGCCTGCCGGATGGCACTGCTCTGGACAGTCACGACGTCGATCCCTTCACACAGGCGTCTTGGGCGGCGAGAGGGGTGCGCCGGTGAGCGGCACCCGCGAGTACGAGCAGCAGGACGAAGGCGAACACCAGCGCTGCGAACGAGACCGCGACCGACACAGCGGCGTCACGCTTGCCCAGGAGATTGATGACCACCTGCAGCGTGTCGAAGTTGAGCAGTGAGGAGATCGTGAATTCTCCCAGGACGAGTGCGACGCAGATGACGGACGCCGAGGTAAGAGCCCCGCGGATGTTGGGCACGACGATGCGCAGCAGCACCCGTGTCCACGAGGAGCCCAAACTCCGCGCGGCTTCGGCGAGCGTGACGATGTCGAGCGAACCCAGTCCCGCGTCGATCGCGCGATGGGCATAGGGCAGGACGAGGACGACGTAGACGAACGTCAGGGTCAGCGGCGAGTCTCCGAACAGGTAGTTGACCCAGGCGTAGATCGGTGCGAGGCCCACGACGAGCACGGTGGCGGGGATCGTGAGCGGCAGCAGGCAGACCGACTCCACCACGCGCCGCATTCGTGGCACCTTCAAGTGCACCTAGGTCATCGTCGGCACGAGCAGGACCAGCACAGCCGCCACGCTGAGCACGGCGAGTTCCAGGGACACCGTGATGGCCCCGAGCAGCTCGGAGTTGGTGCCCATCGCCTTCCACGCGTCGAACGTACGGCCCGAGCCCGGTCCCCGCGTGGAGAACTCGAGCATCGCCAGGAGTGGCAGCAGCAAGTAGAGGCCGACCGTGACGAGCACCGTCCATCGCACCAGCGACCGCTGCCCGGGCCTGCCGGGGGTCTGCTTGGTCATCGTAGCCATTTGGTGGTCCTTCGTTGCAGCAGCGCATACAGGGACATGACGACCGCGACGACGACCACCATGCCGAGTGCCAGCGCCTTGCCCAGGTTGGCCTGGCCCAGGGCGACCTCGCTGGTGAGGAACGTGCGGATCTGCAGCGGCACGATGGGATTGCCCTGGCTGACCAAGGCGGCAGCCGTCGAGAAGGAGGAAAAGGCGTTGGCGAAGAGCAACAGGGTCGCGCCCATGAAGGCGGGCGCGAGGATGGGGCCGCCGACATGTCGCCAGTACGCCCACGAGGCTCCCCCCAAGCTGTCCGACGCCTCTCGCCACTGAGGCTTGAGGCTGTCGACCGCCGGCAGGAACACGATGAGCATCAACGGGATCTGGAAGTAGGTGTAGACGACGGCCAGGCCCGCGAAGCCGTACAGCCAGGCGCCGCCGGAGAGGACGTCGATGCCCAGCTCCTTGTGCAGGAAGAGTGTGGGCACGCCGTTGAAACCCATGGTGGCCAGGAATGCGAAGGCGAGCATGACGCCGCCGAACTGCGCGAGCACGCCGGAGCCGGCCACCACCGCGCGGCGCAGCACACCCCCGTCACCTGACACAGAGTCACGATCATGTCCTACTCGAGGAGCCCGCCGCCGGCAGAGCCTGACCGGGGCTTGTTCCCCCCACGCGGGGTGCAAGGACGGCCGGTCACCGGCCCGGTGATCGACGGTGGTCCTCGGTGGCGCGCCGCAGGAGGGGGCTGAGGCGGTGCGGTACCAGTTCGCGCATGGCCAAGGCGGTGGTGGTGCGTTCGATGTCGGGAATGGCGAGGATCTGTCCGGCGATCCGGTACAGGTCCTCTGCGTCCGCGGCTACGACGCGCACCAGAAGGTCGGTGTCGCCGCTGAGTCCGAAGACCTCCACGACCTCGGCGATGCCGGCCAGTGCCCGGGAGACTTCGGACAGCCGGTGCTGGTTCACCCGGGTGGTGACGAACGCGGTGAGCGGATAGCCGAGTGCGCGGGAGGCGATACGGCGTTCGAAGGAGCTCAGCGCGCCGTCGCGTTCCATTCTGGTCAGCCGGGCCTGGACCGTGTTGCGGGACAGGTGCAGCCGCTCGGCCAGGGACACCACGGTGGCGCGCGGGTCCTCGTTGAGGGCGAGCAGGAGTCTGGCGTCGGTGGCATCGAGGGTCGGGCCGTTGGTCACGCTGGTCAATCGAGTGCCTCCCTCACAGCGTGCCGCTGAGCATAATGCTCAATCTGATCGGGACATATTGCGCTTGTTGAGCCTGTTCTGTCTACTTCACGAAGCACAAAGTCAATTTCCCCGGCCGGGGTCGGGGGCGGAGGTGGTCGGCGATGATGGTGAACGAGGCGTTGGCCGGAGCCTCAGGCCGTGGCCCTGCCGAAAGGGACGGCTTGGATGCCTTGGAGGCGGTGGAGCGCCGAGTGCTGTGGCTGTCGACGGCGGTGGTCGACCACGCCAACCGGGTCCGCCCGAACCCGTCGGGTCTGAAGGTGGGCGGGCACCAGGCGTCCAGTGCCTCGATGACCTCGATCATGACCGCGCTGTGGTTCCACACGCTGACCGCGGAGGACCGGGTCTCGGTCAAGCCGCACGCCTCGCCGGTGCTGCACGCGATCAACTACCTGCTGGGCGGGCTGGACGCCTCTTATCTGACCCGGCTGCGCGAGTTCGGCGGGCTGCAGTCCTACCCGAGCCGGTCCAAGGACCCGGACACGGTGGACTACTCGACTGGCTCGGTGGGCATCGGCGCCACCGCGCCGATCTGGGGCGCGGTCGCCCGGCGCTACGTGGAGGGGCACTTCGGCGGGGCGGGGACGGGCCGGCAGTACTCGCTGCTGGGCGACGCGGAGCTGGACGAGGGCGCGATCTGGGAGGCCATCCAGGACCCGATCGTGCCGGGCCTGGGCGAGGTGGTCTGGATCGTCGACCTCAACCGGCAGTCCCTGGACCGGGTGGTGCCCGGCATCGCTGCGGAGAAGCTGCAGGGCATGTTCGCCGCCGCGGGCTGGCAGGTGCTCACCCTGAAGTACGGGCGGCTGCTGGAGGAGCTGTTCGCCCGGCCGGGCGGCGAGGCGCTGCGCACCCGGATCGACGCGATGGGCAACCCGGAGTACCAGCGGCTGCTGCGCTGCACCGCCGGGCAGCTGCGCGAGCGGCTGCCCGGCACCGGGTCCACGGCGGCGCCGCTCGCCGAGCTGATAGCGTCCCTGGACGACGCGACGCTGCTGGCGGCCCTGCGCAACCTCGGCGGGCACGACCTTGGGGCGCTGCTGGCCGCGTACGAGGCGATCGACGACACCCGGCCGACGGTGATCTTCGCCTACACCGTCAAGGGCCACGGCCTGCACACCGAGGGCCACCCGCAGAACCACTCCTCGCTGCTGACCGAGGAACAGATGCGCGCCCTCGCGGCGCGGCTGGGCACGGACATCGACGATCCGTGGGCCGCCTTCGCGCCCGGCTCGTCGGAGGCCCGGCTGTGCGCCGCGGCGGCGGAGCGGCTGCGCCGGTCGGCGCGGAGCGCGCAGCGCCCGCCTGCCGTCCCGGCCGACCTGGGCCGCCAGGCGCCGAGCGGCACCGGCACCACCCAACAGGCCCTTGGGCGCGTCCTGCTGGACCTGACCCGTCGGGCGCCGGAGGCGGCGGCGCGGATCGTCACCGTCAGCCCGGACGTCAGCTCCACCACCAACCTCGGCGGCTGGCTCAACAAGGTCGGCGTGTGGTCGCCCAGCGAGCGCACCGACTGGTTCGCCGACGACGCCGAGACAATCTTGCACTGGCGGGAGAAGCCGACCGGCCAACACCTGGAACTAGGCATCGCCGAGACCAACCTGGTCGGCCTGCTCGGTGAGCTCGGCGCCACCTGGAGCCGCTGGGACCAACCACTCCTGCCTATAGGTGTGGTCTACGACCCGTTCGTCAACAGGGCACTGGAACCGTGGTCGTTCGGCATCTACGCAGGTGGGCAGTCGATCCTGGTCGGCACCCCCTCCGGCGTCACCCTCGCCCCCGAGGGCGGAGCGCACCAGTCGATCACCACACCCTCGCTCGGCATCGAGCAGCCCGGCTGCGTCACCTACGAGCCCGCGTTCGCGATGGACACCGAGTGGTGCCTGCTCGCCGCGCTCGCCGACCTCGGCAAGCCGGACGGCAGTTCGGCGTACCTGCGGCTGTCGACCCGGCCGGTGGACCAGTCGCCGGCCGCTGTCCCCGCCGACCCCGCCGCCCGGGAGCGGCGCCGCCGCCAGGTGGTCGCGGGCGCCTACGCGCTGCGGCGCGCGGAGCGGCCCGCGGTGACCATCGCCGCCATGGGGGCGATGGTCCCGGAGGCGCTGGCCGCCGCCGACCGGCTGGCCGCCCTCGGGCGCGGTGCGGACGTGGTCTGCGTGACCAGCCCGGACCTGCTCTTCCGCGCCTGCCAGGCGCGGCGCGGCCGGGACGAGGGGCCGACCTGGATCCTCGACCAGGTCTTCCCCGCCGACCGGGCCGCCCCGCTGGTCACTGTCCTGGACGGCCACCCGCACACCCTTGCCTTCCTCGGCACCGTGCGAAACGTGCCGGTGACGACGCTGGGCGTGACCCGTTTCGGCCAGTCCGGCTCGCTGGAGGACGTCCACCGCTACCACGGCCTGGACACCGACAGCATCATCGCCGCCGCCCTCGACCTGGTCGACCGATGACCGGTCACTGACGCGCAAGTGAAGGGGGCCACCGTTCAAAGCCCGTTTGGGGAGGGGACGCGTTTCGAGGCCGGCCTCGGGCTGTGACTGCGTCCATGTGAGAAGGAGAGAGCTGACATGAAGGCCCCTGGGGGTACGAGAACGTCCTGGGGAGGCGCTCCGGCCGTGCGGCGCAAGGCTCCCGCCCCGACGGTTCCCGCGTAATCGGATCTGCGGAGGCCGAATCGGCCAGAGCGCACCGGAGCTGGGGCTTCCGCTCATGACCGAGACTGCTGACGACGAGGTCGACGAAGACGGTGCTTGCAGGCACGGTCAACGGTCGGCCACCGCCCGCACGGGTACGGCGGCGCAACGCGGTGAGGACCTCGCCGAGCAGGCGCATCCGCGCTTCACCCCGGCGCACTCATCCTTGACCAACCAGGTCGAACGATGGTTCGCCGAGCTGGAGCGGCGCTGCAGCAACGCTCAGCCGCTCCCGGGCCGCCTTCGACATCGCCACCGGCGAGGTCATCAGTGCCCTGCACCGCCGGCACCGGGCCACGGAGTTCAAGAAGTTCCTGATCCGGATCGACAAGGAGGTGCCGGCGCATCTCCAGGTCCACCTCATCTGCGACAACTACGGCACCCACAAGACGCCCGCGATCAGGACGTGGCTGGCCAAGCACCCCCGCTTTCACATGCACTTCACCCCGACCGGTTCCTCCTGGAGCTGGCCCCGCTGCGCCTGCAGCAGACGCTAAACGCGGTCGTCACCCCCGTCTCGCCAGCTGCGGGGCCAGCCGTGCTGCTCAGTCTGGCGTGACGACGGCTCCGGCGAGGGTCTGGTCGACGAAGGCCCGAACCAGATGAGCGGTCTCGGCCGCCGTGACGTCCTTCGTCCACCTGCCGGTCGTGTGCCAGCTGCTGCAGTCCAGCGCGAACCGGTACAGGTCGTGCGTGTGCTCCAGCTCCCGGGCGTACGGCTGCTGGCGGCAGCGTCCATGGCGACGGCCGCCGACGCGGGCGGCGACGGCTACCCGGACCTGGCGGTCGGCGTCAAGGGCGAGATGCTCGGCGACGGCCCGTTCTACGCCGGAGGCGTCACCGTCCTGCGGGGCGGCGCGTCCGGCGTCACGGGCACGAACGCCCGCTGGTACGACTACGCGACCTCCGGCATCGAAGGCGAGCCCACGGAGGACGGCCGACTCGGCGACTCGGTCCAGCTGCGGGACTTCACGCGTGACGGCCACGCGGAGCTGATCGCCACCGCCCCCGAGGCGAACCGCCTGTACCTGCTCCCCGGCACCTCTTCGGGACCCACGGGGTCGGGTTCTGTGATGCTCACGCCGGAGGCGCTGGGCGTGCCGTCCATGACCAACCTCTGGGGCGCACTGGCGGACTGAGAGGAACCGACGTGGGATCATGTGCAGCGGTTGGCGGGGGTGGGGACCGGTGAAGCGACCGCAGGGCGACACCTTGCTGCCGGAGCACATCCGCTACCGGTTGACCCCTGTCCAGCGCGCCCTGCACCGCAGGTTTCCGCGACACTGGTGGGCGTGGCGGAGGAATCGCAGCTTCACAACGAGGTCAGCGGGACGGTAGCCGGTTCGGTCGTCCAGGCGCACACCGTCAGGGGCGGTATTCACTTTCACGCTACACAGCCTGCTGTGGTGACGCCGCGCCAGTTGCCGGCAGCACCCGCATTCTTCACCGGCCGGGAGCGAGAACTGGCCGCGCTCACTGAGGCACTGGAAGCCGGTGCGCTGCTGGGAGCGACGATGGTGATCTCGGCGATCAGCGGCGTCGGCGGCGTCGGCAAGACTTGGTTGGCCCTGCACTGGGCGCACCAGCACGCTGACCTCTTCCCCGACGGGCAGTTGTTCGTCGACCTCTGCGGGTTTTCGCCGTCGCTGCAACCGCTGTCGCCAGCGACGGTGGTGCGGGGTTTCCTCGACGCTCTTGGCGTGGAGCCGACCGCGATTCCGGTGGAGCTGGATGCGCAGGCGGCTCTGTACCGCAGCCTGGTGGCGGGGCGGCGCATGCTGATAGTGCTCGACAACGCCCGCGACAGTACCCAGATCGTGCCCCTGCTGCCCGGGGCGTCGAACTGTACGGTGCTCGTCACGAGCCGCCGTCAGCTGGCGAGTCTCGTGGCCCGGCACGGGGCGCGTCTGGTGGGCTTGAATGCCCTCATGGATACGGAGGCATGGGAACTATTCGTCCGCCACGTCGGCGCAGCGCGGGCGGCCGCCGAGCCCGAGGCAGTGGCGAAGCTGCTGGGCTGGTGCGCCGGGCTGCCGCTGGCGATCAGCATCGTGGCCGCCCGCGCGGCCCGGCACGACCGCTTCCCGCTGGCAGTGCTCGCCGAGGAGCTGCGGGAGGCCTCGGCGCGGCTCGATGCGATGGACGGCCATGAGCTCACGGTTAATTTGCGCGCGGTGTTCTCTTGGTCCTACCACGCACTCAACCCCGAGCAGGCGAAGATGTTTGGCCTGCTGGGCCTGTCACCGGGGCCGGACATCGGCCTGTCCGCCGCCGCGAACCTCGCTGGCCTCGGGAATGCGCGGACACGAGCGTTGCTGGGCGAGCTCGAGGACGCGTCCCTGATCCAGCAGCCTGTGCCCGGCCGCTACCAGGCCCACGACCTGGTCCGCCTATACGCCGCCGAATGCGCCGACGCCGATCTCGATCCGCAGACCCGGGAATTGGCCCGGCGGCGTCTGGTCGACTACTACGTCCACACCGCCCACGTCGGTGACCGCGTGCTGCACCCGCACCGCGATCTGGTGGGGCCAGAGCCACCGGGTCCAGGCTGCCGCCCGGACTCCCTCACGGCCGAGCCGGCGACGCTGGCCTGGTTCGACGCCGAGCATTCATCCCTGATACTGGCGCAGCAGCTGGCGCTCGGGCAGGGGTGGTATCAGGCGGCATGGCAGCTGGCGTGGACTCTCGACACGTTCCACTGGCGGCGCGGTCACCTGCGCGATGACGTTACGGTCTGGCAGGTCGCGCTGTCCGCTGCCAGCCGACAGCACGAGCCGATCCCGCGAATCAAGGCCCACCGGCGGCTGGGTCTCGCCCAGGCCAGGATCGGGGAGCACAGGCCGGCCCTGGACCACCTGGGGAAAGCGCTGAGCCTCGCCGAGGAGATCGGAGACGCCAACGAGCTTGCCCACATCCACTGGTGCTTCGCCTGGACGTGGGACAACCAGCGCGAGGACCGCCAGGCCCTGGAGCACGCTGAGCACGCGCTGCGGCTATTCCACGAGCTCGCCCAGCCCGAATGGGAGGCCGAGACCCTCAACGAAATGGGCCGCTACTGTGCGCGGCTCGGCCGTCTCGACCAGGCCCGTGAACACTGCAAAAACGCCCTCGCGCTGTGCCGCGAGCACGAATACCACGAAGGTGAGGCCAGCGTGCTGGACACCCTCGGCTATGTCGCCCAGCAGGCGGAGCAGTACGTCCCGGCGATCGACTACTACAGCCGGGCCCTCGAGCTGTACCGTGATCTCGGCTACAGCTATGAGGAACCGAACGTCCTGGACCGACTCGGCCAAGCCCATGCCGCCGCCGACGGCCGGGCCGGCGCTCACCATGCCTGGCAGCAAGCCCTGGACCTGTATGTGAACCAGCACCGCGTAGCCGACGCCGAGCGGATCCGCCAGCAATTGAGTGCCCTCGGCGAGTTCTGAGGCGGGCGCCCGTGCTGGCTGAACGGATCGCCACCCACGTCAGCTTCGACGATCCGAGCTCCGTAGCTACGCATCTGGCTGGTTGCGCGCGTGCGGTGGACCACATGACCGTTGCTTGCCCGCGACCGATGACGACCCCACCACTGATCGTGTTGAAGACCTCGCCGGGGCCGTCGTGTGGGTTCATGGCGGTCAGCCCGGCTCCGGCGGCACGCCATGGTCAGGGCCCTGACCGGCCGTCGGTGGCTGAGCGGGCGTCGCGGACGGGGAGGTGAAGGACAAGCCGGAGAAATCCCGGCCCTGCAGCACCGGCCCGTACTGCGTGCCGCCGCTGATCTCGTTGTGGACCGTCCCATCGCCGGCGCGTAGGAGCTTCGCGTGCTCGTGCCAGGCCTCAAGACCGTGGCGGAAGTCGGCATCGAGCACGGCCCGCACCGCCAGCGCCGTGCTCAATACCTGCGCACGTGCGGGATCGGCTGGACTCTCCTCCAGGCGGACCAGCTCGGCCACAGCCGAACTCACCTGCGGCGCATCGCCCGCCGTGTCGTCACCGCGCCGGAACGGGCGCCGCACCAGAGCCGTGAGCTCTCCCCACAGCTGCCGTCCGGCTTCGCCACCGACGCCGCCTGCCACTGCCCCCAGCAGCCCCACAGAAATCGGATCCACCGCCACCCCATACTTTCGGCAATCCATCCTTCACTGAGAGTAGACGTCTGTTGTGACGCTGCAGTTCCCCGGGCCCGGCTCATGTCCGCCAGCGGCGAGCGGGCCCGCGTGGGGGGGCAGCGGCGGGCGGTTTACGTGGCGGGCGCGTCGCCGTCCGCGGCCCTGATGAGGATCCTTGGCCTTGCGGTAGTAGGCCGAAGGGACCGGGCGTACTCGGCCGCCGCCAGCCCCGGCGGCACAGGAGCGTTCGGCCGCTGGCCCGACACCGCCGAGAACGAAGACGCCGACGACCTCCACGATGAACGTAGCGGATACGGCCGTCGGCGAAGTCTGCAGTCCGTCGAGCAACTCCGCGAACGGCCGCCGCGACCAGTCGAGGCTGGGCACCGGATTGGCGCGGTCTGCCCAGGTGGAGGTCAGCCACTCGACGATGGGACCGAGCCTCAACACCCCGATCCGGTAGACGAGTTCGCCGCCGATGTCCGTGCTGGTCAGGCGGGATACGAGCGCTCTGACGGCAGGATGCCCGCAGGCGACCGCGGCCCAGGCGGTGAAGCCGCAGTACGAGTTGCCCCAGCAGCCCACCGTGCCGTCCGACCAGCGCTGGGCCGTTATCCACTCCAGTACGTCCCAGGCGTCACCGACCTCCGCGGCGAAGGGCACCGGCATGCCCTCGGAGCGGATCTTGCCGCGGACGTCCTGGGTCACCACCGCCAGTCCGGCCTCGGTCAGCCCGGCCGCGATGTCCGGCAGCAGGGGTGTCCGGATGGGTCTTGTCGTACGGCGTCCGGATCAGCACCGCCGGCATCCTCGTGGGCGACGGCGGCAGATACACCTCGGTGTGCAGCCGGATGCCGTCCCGCAGGGGCACCCGGAAGGGCTCCGCCTGCGGGACGGGCGTACCGGACGGCACGGGGACGGCTGTGTTCACCCGACGTGCGCCGAAGGAGCCGGGCGGTCCGGGTCCAGGCCCTCGTCAGCGGTGTCCACCACGGCCCGTTCGGCCGTCAGATCCAGGGACCGGCAGACCACCAGGTACAGGCCCGCCGAGACGGCCAGACCGACGAGCATGGTGATGTCCAGGCCGTCGAGCCACCGCGCCACCGGGCCCATGCTGTCGCCCACCACGGCGAACGGCATCATCGACGCGAAGCCGACAACGTAACTGACCAGCCCGCGCCAGCTCCACCGCCCGTAGATGCCCCGCGGGTTGAAGATCTCCCGGATGGAATAGTGGCCGCGACGCACCACGTAGAAGTCGACCAGGTTGATCGCGGTCCACGGGGTGAACAGATAGCCGAGCACGACGAGGAAGTGCTCGAACTGCTCGAGGAACGTCTCGTCCGAGCCGAAGGCGATCGCGGTGGACAGCAGACCGACGACGAGCAGTGTGACCACTCGCTTGGCCACGGTCGGCCGGATCTGCCGGATGGAGTCCACGCTGGACAGCAGGGTCAGGCTGCCGCCGTAGAAGTTGAGCGTACCGATGGTGATCAGCGGCAGGACGGAGGCCAGCAGCAGCGTGATGCCGAACCCGTGGAAGACCTCGTCACCGGCGGAGATGACCGACTCCACGAGGGCCGCCTTCGGGAACAGCCCGGCCGCCACGGTGCCCACCAGCATCATCCACGCGCCGCCGATGGTCGCGCCGAGGTACGTCCACCAGAACGAGGAGCGCACGCCCACCGTCGGCGGCAGATAGCGGGAGTAGTCGGAGACGTAGATCGACCAGGAGAGCTGGTAGACGGCCGCCGTGAAGAACTGGACGAGGAAGGGCGCGAGGGCGAACGTGCCCAGGTCGAGCTGCTCGGGGCTGAACGGGTTCACCGTGACGATGCCCACGGTGAACACGATCAGCGCCACGAACATGAGGTACGTCAGCCAGCGCGACGCGCGGTGGATGAGGTCGTAGCCGACCACCGCCAGCACGATGCCGACCACCGCGTAGCCGATGTAGCTGGCCGGGTTGGGCACCCCGGCCAGATGCTCCAGCGTGCGGCCGACGAGGATCTGGTTGAACGCGGTGTAGCCGATGTACGTCACCAGCGCGGTGATCCACACCAGCAGGGCGCCGACGAACCCGAACTGCGGGCGGGACTGCACCATCTGCGGCAGCCCCAGCTGCGGGCCCTGGGTGGAGTGGAAGGCCATGAAGAACGTGCCGAAGGCGGAGCCGAGGACGACGGCGATCGCCGTCCAGATGAGATTGCCGCCGAGCGCCACCCCGATGGCGCCGGTGGCGACGGTGGCCAGGTGGGCGTCACCGGCGAACCACACCGGGAACAGATGCCACACCTTGCCATGGCGTTCGGCCAGGGGGACGTAGTCGATGGAGTGGGTTTCGATGAGCGGGCGGCCGGCGGCGGGCGGGGGCGGCGTGGGGGATGTCGCGTTCGAGGTGACGGTCATGTCGGGTCCTCGTTCGGTGAGTGGGTTGCCTGGTTGAGGGACGCGTACGCCAGCTGCTCCAGCAGCAGGGAGGATTCGCGAGAGGAGTCCGCGACGGCGTCGATGACCCGTTTGGTGACGGCGACCGCGAGCGGTGGAAGAGCGGCCAGTTCGTCGGCGAGCCGCAGTGCGTGATCCACATGCGCGCCCTCTTCGCTGACCTCGGTGATCAGGCCCCAGAGGAGGGCTTCGGCGGCCGTCAGGCGGCGGCCGCGCAGGACGAGTTCACGGGCGCGGGCCGGCCCGACGGCGCGGACCGTACGGTAGGTCCCCCCGGAGCTGGGCAGGATGCCGATGCCCACCTCCGGAAGGCCGAACTTCGCGGTCGGGTCCGCCACTCGGAAGTCGGCGGCGAGGGCGAGCTCCAGGCCACCGCCGAGGCAGTAGCCGGCGATGGCGGCGACGGTGGGCTGCGGCAGGGCGGCCAGCTTCTCGTACACGGCGCCGGAGTCGCGATAGTACGCGGCGATGGCCTCGGGGATCATCTCGCGCAGCTCGCCGGTGTCGGCGCCGGCGGAGAAGACCCGGCTGCCGCCGGTGACGACGACGGCTCGGCTGGTGGTGACGGCCTTGTCGTCCAGCGCGCTCAGCAGCTCGCGCTCCAAGTGGGTGGAGAGGGCGTTGAGTTTGGCCTCCCGGCGCAGCGTCAGTACGGCGGTGCCGCCGCTGCGCCGGATCTCGACCGTGCCGGCCGTCACGCCTCGGGGCTTCCGGTCGTCGGGAAGTCCAGCATGCCGAGGCCGCGCTTGGTGATCTCGTTGGCGATGACCAGGCGCTGGATCTCGGAGGTGCCCTCCCAGATGCGGTCGACGCGCAGTTCGCGGTAGAGCCGCTCGACCGGGTAGTCGCGCATGTAGCCGCGGCCGCCGAAGATCTGCACGGCCCGGTCGACGACCCGCCCGGCGGCCTCGGAGGCGGACAGCTTGGCCATGGCCGCCTTGGCGTGCAGGGTCTTGCGGTCGCCATCCTGATCGAACTCCCAGGCCACCTGGTGCACGAACGCCCGGTTGACGGCGATCTCGACGGCCGAGTCGGCGAGCATGGCCTGGATCATCTGACGCTCAATCAGTGCCTGTCCGCCCTGCACGCGCTCGCGGGCCCACTCGGTGGCCAGGGCGAGGGCGCGCTCGGCGGCGCCGACCGTGCGGGCGCCGATCATCAGGCGCTCTTCGGTGAACCAGCCGCGGGTCAGGTCGTAGCCGCCGCCGACCTCGCCGAGGACCGCGTCCTCGCCGACCTCGACGCCCTCGAAGACGTACTCCGGGTGCTCGTAGACGAAGGTGTGCATGTAGCGGGGGACGCGCTTGAGGCGCACGCCCGGCAGGTCCTTGTCGACGAGGAAGAGGGTGGGCGCCTTGTCCTCGCCGACCAGGGCCAGGACGAGGAAGAAGTCGGCGGCGTCGCCGACTGTGACGAACCACTTCTCGCCGTCGATGCGGTAGCCGTCGGCGGTCGGGGTGGCGGTGGTCGCGATGCCCTGCGGGTCGGAGCCGGCGTCGGCCTCGGTGATGGCGACGGCGTCGCGGCGCTGCCCGAGGATGTCGGGCACCAGGTAGCGCTCGCGCTGCTCGGGGGTGCAGGCGGACAGGGCGTTGGCGGGCCGCCACACGGTGTCCCAGAGGGCGTTGGTGAGCTTGCCCAGCTCCTCTTGGACGACGACCTGCTCCAGGATGCTCAGACCGGCGCCGCCCCACTCGGCCGGCATGTTGACGGCCTGCAGTCCGCTGGCCAGCACCTCGTCGCGGATGGTGCGGAGCACCTCCGGGGACAGGCCGTTGTCGGCCTCGCAGGTGTCCTCGTGAATCATGATCTTGGTCGCGAGTCCGGCGGCGCGCTCCTTGAGCTCGGCCAGACGCGGGGTGTAGGCGAAGTCCATCCGGGTGTCTCCTCGTGAGGCGGGTAAGCGGTATGGCTCTCAGGGGTGTTGGAGCCGGGGTCCGATCCGGCTGGCCGTCCAGGGCCTCGGGTCAGGAGCCGAGGACGATGCGGGCGTCCAGGCCCAGGCAGCCGTTCGGGGTGGCGAGCAGGGGGTTGACCTCCAGCTCGGCGATCTCGGGGTGTGCTGCGGCGACCGCGGTGACGGCCTCGACGGCCCGTGCCGCGGCGGCCAGATCGACGGCGGGCCGGCCGCGTACACCGCGCAGCAGGGGCGCGGCGGTCAGACGGGCCAGCAATGCCTCCGCCTCGGCGGCGGTCACCGGGGCCAGCGCGAGCCGGATGTCGCGCAGTACCTCGGTGAAGATGCCGCCGAGGCCGACGAGCGCCACCGGGCCGAAGCGGGGGTCGCGCCGTACGCCGACGATGAGTTCGACGCCGTCGGCCGTGTCGGCCATGGCCTCGACGCAGTAGCCGGGCGGGGCGAGGCGGCGCGCCATGTCGGCGTGCGCGGCCCGTACCGCGGTCTCGTCGGCGAGGCCGAGGGCGACGCCGCCGGCGTCGGACTTGTGCAGCAGTCCCATGGCCTTGAGGACGACGGGCCCGCCGATCTCGGCGGCCGCCTCGGCGGCCTCGTCCTCCGTACGGACCAGGTGGGCGGCGGGGAAGGCGAGGCCGCCGTTGCGCAGGAGTTCGCGGGCGGTCCAGTAGTCGTCGGCGACGGCGGGCGGGGCGGGCTGCGGCAGCGCCGGGACGTGCGGGGCGGGCCGCTCGGCGCGGTCGGCGATCCGGCCGAGGACCTGGGCGGCGTGCTCCACGGAGCCGAAGACGCTGACGCCCTGGTCGTGCAGTTCCCTGGCGGCGGGCCGGTCGGCGTACATGGTGTGTACGGCGACCGGTTTGCCGTGGGCGCGGATGTGCTCGGCCATGACCCGGGCGGTGACGGCCTCCGCGTCCGCGAGCGCTTCGCCGTAGCCGCCGTAGCCGCCGAAGTAGCCGCTGACGAGGACGGCGTCGACCTCGTCGGCGCCCAGTGCCAGGTCGAGCACCCGGCCGAAGGAGGTGATGTCCTGCTCCCCCGCCCCGGCGAGGTCGACCGGGTTGGCGGTGCCCGCGGAGGGCGGGAGTTCGGCGGCCAGAGCGGCGGTGAGGTCGGCGCCGAACTCCGGGACCAGCAGCCCGTGCGCCTCTGCGACGTCGCTCGCGAGCGAGGCGTGGCCGCCGCCGTCGGCGATGACGGCGACGCGCCGGCCGCCGCCGCGGCGGTTGCGGTGCAGTGCGCCCACCAGATGGGCGAGTTCGGCGACGGTCGTGACGCGGTCCACGCCGGCGGCCCGGCAGGCGGCGTCGATGACCGCGGAGTCGCTGGTCAGCGCCCCGGTGTGGGAGCGGGCGCCGCGCATCGACGCCTGCCCGGCGCCGACCGTGAGCAGCAGGACCGGCTTACCGGCCCGTACGGCGTCGGCCGCGGCGTCGGCGAAGGCGCGGCCGTCGCCGAAGTCCTCGCAGTACAGGGCTATCAGCTCGGTGCCGTCGTGCGCGGTGTAACTGCGGATGAGGTCCGCGGCGGTGAGGTCGGCCTGGTTGCCGAGGGAGGCGAACCGGGAGAAGCCGAGGCCGTCCCGCTCCAGTCGGCGGCTGAGCTCGAGGGCCATGTTGCCGCTCTGGGAGATGAATCCGACGGTGCCCGCGGGCATGTCGTTGGACGCCAGCCGCAGCCCGCTGGTGGTGTCGAGGACACCGAGGCAGTTGGGGCCGAGCAGGACGGCGCCGGCCTGCCGGATGCGCTCGGCGAGCGCGGCCTCGCGCTGCCGGCCCTCCTCGCCGAGTTCGGCGAAGCCGGCGGTGATGCCGACGATGGCGCGGGCGCCGGCGGTCAGTGCGTCGTCCACGGCGTCCGCGAATCCGGCGGCGGGGACGGCGATGACGGCGAGGTCGACGCCGCCCGGCGCGTCGGCGGCGCGGCGGTGGACGGCGCGGCCGAGTACCGGCTCGCCGCGCCGGTTGACCAGGTGGACGGGGCGCTGGTGATCGCTGCGCAGGGCCTGGACGGCGATCCAGTTGCCGTACTTGGTCTGGTCGTTGCTGGCGCCGATGACGGCGACGGAGGCGGGGTCGAAGAGTGCGGAGAGATCGCGAACGGTGGCAGCGGGCGCAGCCTCGCCGGCGGGGAGCGTGAGGGTCACGGGGCCACCTCCAGGCCGTCCACGTCTGTCAGGTCCTTCGGGTTCTCCAGGGCCGGGACCGGGTGTCCGGAGCCCCAGGCGTCGGCGCCGCCGTCGACGACGATCGTCGTGCCGGTGATGTACGAGCCGCCGGGCGAGGCGAGGAAGGACAGCAGCCCGGAGACCTCCTCGGGGCGGCCGAGCCGGCCGAGCGGTACGGCCTGCTCCCAGCGGCGGCGGTCGTCCTCGCAGTACGCCGCCTCCATCCCCTCGGTGGCGATGGTGCCGGGGGCGACGCAGACGGTGCGGATGCCGTAACGGCTCCACTCCAGGGACAGTCCGGCGGCGAGGTTCTCCAGGGCGGCGCGGGCGGAGGTGGCGTGCACCATGCCCGGGATGCCGCGCCGCGGGGAAAAGGCGATGAAGAATATGGATCCGGAGCGGTTGGGAATCATCGAGCGGACGGCGACCTCGCGGGTCATGGCCCAGCCGGCGTCGACGGCGAGGTCGTGCACCGCACGCCAGCCCTTGGAAGTGATCTCCTCGGCGGGGGCGGTGAACTGGCCGCCGGCGTTGTTGACGAGCACATCGATGCGGCCGAACGCCTCGAGGGCGGCGTCCACGATGTGCGTGACCGCGCCCTCCTCGCGGATGTTCGCCGGTACGGCCAGGCAGGTGCCGCCTGGAGCCTGGATCTCGGCGCGTACGTCTTCCAGGGGGCCAGGGCGGCGGCCGCAGACGACGACGCGCGCCCCGCAGGCGGCGAAGTCCCTGGCAACGGCCCGGCCGATGCCGGTGCCTCCACCCGTGACCAGCACGACCTTGCCGTCGTGCACGTCAGGGCGCAGTGGTGTCGTCCCCACGGTGCTCTCTTTCTGTGCCGGGCGTCCCGGAATCAGGCCATGCGGGCATTGGGGCATTCCGGGGCTGCGGAAATGCGGAAATTCAGGCACGACATGGCCCTGTTGATCCCGGGCGCCGCATCGGCTGACTGATGCGTCGGTTGGGAATTGCCATCACTGTGGGGCGACCTCGAAGGTGCTGTCAATAGATGCGCAACCTGGGAAGTTCAGCGAGATGCAGGGGTGTTGGAGGGACACCGCGCACACCTGGGGTATTGCGATTTAAGCAACGCAGGCGCTACGGTGCGGCAGCATGGACGAGACAGCGCAGCGCGTGCGCCGCGTGATCGACACAGTCGCGGACACCCAACGTGAGTTCGCCGCACGGATCGGCCTCGAGCCGACCAAGCTCTCCAAGTCGCTCCAGGGGAACCGCCGCTTCACCGCGGACGAGCTGTCAGCCGTGGCCGCGGCGGGCGGAGTGAGCGTCGACTGGCTGGTGCACGGCCGGGGCACGGGACCGGTCCCCGCGGCCGAGCAGCAGCAGGCCGAACCGGCACGAGCAGCCGCCGACTCCGAACGGACAGGCGACGACCGGCGCCGTACCGAGTTCCTCGAGGCGGCCTGGAAACTGATCTCCGAGCAGGGCTACCACGCCGTACGGATCGCCGACATCGCCCGCGCCTGCGGCACCAGCAGCGGTGCCGTGCACTACTACTTCCCCACCAAGCAGGACGTGTTGAGCGCGGCGCTGCTGCACTGCGTCACCTGCGCCTTCGAGCGGCAGAGCGTCGAGCTCAGGACCGTGGACAGCGCCTACGAGCGACTGCTGAAGCTCATCGACATGCAGCTGCCAACGCCGGGCCGGGTCCGGGACGAGTGGCTGGTCTGGCTGCAGTTCTGGGCCGAGACGGCGTTGCGCCCCGAACTGCGCCCGATCCACAATGACTTCTACACCCGCTGGCGGGAGACCGTGGTTCGGATCGTCCGCCGGGGGCAGCGGCAGGGACAGTTCCGGGCGGACGCGGACGCCGAGCAGCTCGCCCTGGGCCTCACCGCGCTCACCGACGGCTTGGCCATCCAGGTGCTGACGGGGGCGCCGGGAGTGACGGCCGAACGGATGCGCAGCGTCCTGCTGGACTTCATCGAACGCGAACTCCTCGCGGAAAGCCGGATCCCATGACACTGACGACGCCTGACGCAGCGGCCCAGTCGGCCGCTTTCCTCCGTCCACCCGCTCCCTTTGGAGGGCGGGGGGACGGGGACAGAGCGCCGCGGGGGCAGGGGATCATGGATCCCGCCGCCGGTGACGGCGAGTTCGCCGAGGTCAAGACGCGCGTGCGGACCAACCTCGCGGCGTTCGAACGACGCGAGGCCACGGTCCCACCGGACGCCCGGCGCGCCGGTGTCTGCCTCACCCTGTTCAGCCACCGCGGCGAGCCCCATGTCATGTTGATCAAACGGGTCGCCCGGGGCCGGAACGCCGGACAGTGGGCCCTGCCCGGCGGACGATTGGACGGCGCGGAGACTCCGGTGCAGGCGGCACTGCGCGAACTGGCCGAAGAGACGGGGATCTCGGCCGGTCCGGCGGATGTGGCGGGCCAACTCGACGACTTCGTCACCGACTCCGGCTTTGTCATCACGCCGGTGGTCGTCATCCCCCGGGCGCCCGTACGCCCTGCCCGCGACCCGCACGAGGTGCACTCGCTACACCCCATCCCGCTGCGCCGGCTCACGGAGCAGGACCTGCCCCGCTGGCACACCGGCTCCGACGGCCGGTCACTGCTGCAGATGCCGCTGCGCCGGGGGATGGTGATCCACGCACCGACGGGCGCGCTGCTGTGGCAGTTCCGCGAGGTGGCCCTGCTCGGCCGTCCCACCCGGGTCGGCGGCCTCGCCCAGCCGGACTTCACCCGCACATGAGCGCCTCAGGGCCGTGCCTGCCGGGGCGGCGTCAGCCAGGGCGCCCTTGCCTCGACAGGCTCATAGTCCACACACCGATCCTGCGACGGTGAGGTTGAGTACCACTCAACGGCAGAAATCGGGGAGATATCGGCGCAATGCCATCCCAAAGTGGCAATATTTCTGGGTACTTGAGCTTGCCCCTGACATGAACGCTTCATTAGTGGCCACCATCGTGTGATCCATTCCCTGTGCCCTCGTCCGGCACATGGGCCCGTGGGATTCGGGCCCATTCTCCTCGTACTTCGGCTCGCTAAGCCCACCACCCGGCTCCTGGCCGCCGGACTCCCGGTCGACCTTCGCCCAGTTGTGCAGCGTGTACGCGTTGATCCTCAGATCCCGCGCCACCTCAGCGACCGGCTTACCGGTCTCCCTCACGATGCGCACAGCCCCCGCCCGGAACTCCGGGTCAAAGCTGCGCCTCTTGACTCCCACGACCCAACCATCTCTCCAGATCGGGTCTCCACGCTACGAGGGGAGGCACAGGTCAGCCCCTACGGGCGTGTCCCCAGGGGTGTCATCGAGAAATACAACGAAGCGCACTGACCCGTGCAGCGGGTCGTGGGGCGATACCAAGATCCGCGCCCAGGCCCGTGTCCTCAGGAGTCCCAGGTCCGGCTTGCCGGGCGTACGTCCACGCGCGCCCTCCATGAACCCGCGCATGGTCTCGTAGGGATGACGTGCTCGTCGTGGCTGTGGATGTGGACGGTCGACTTCAGGTCCGGACCTCGTCGGGTATCACCGCCACCAGGAAGGCAGTTCCAGGCAGCTGCGTTGCTGCGCTGGGAATCGCAGCCCACGCGGCCGGGCACCGGGACGACCTCGCTCAGCTCCACACACCAGGCTTCGTCCGGCAGGGATAGCGGACCGCCCGAATATTCGGTGTCTCCGGCGGCGTCCGTCCCGGTACCGTCGCCGCCGTGACTCCACAGATCTCGCGGTCGTCATTTCCGGCGGCGTACACCAGGCCATCCAGTCCGGACGTATCTCGGGAGAGGCGCCGCAGGAGATCCGCGTCGAGCGCCCCCGCCACCGCAGCCATGGCGACTACTCGACCAAGTCGCCATGCAGCTCGCCAGGTCCGCGGGCCTGCCCGCCCGCACCGTCGCCGAGGTGCTGGCCCCGCTGGTGGGCGCTGCCGACGGAGTCGCGAAGGCCGAGGTCGCGGGCCCCGGATTCCTGAACATTACGCTGGAGAGCGCGGCGATCGGCGCCCTGGCGCGCGACATCGTCCTGGCCGGTGACGCCTATGGCCGCACGGACCGGCTCGGCGGCCTTCGGCTCAATGTGGAGTTCGTCTCGGCGAACCCCACCGGGCCGGTACACATCGGCGGGGCCCGGTGGGCGGTCGTGGGCGACGTGCTTGCCCGGCTGCTCGAGGCCGCGGGTGCAGAGGTGTCGCGGGAGTACTACTTCAATGATGCCAGCGTGCAGATCGACCGGTTCGCCCGCTCGCTGCTCGCCGCGGCGCAGGGCTCGCCGGTGCCCGAGGACGGCTACAGCGGCGCGTACATCGAGGAGATCGCCGCCGCGGTGCTGCGTGGGCAGCCCGGGGCCCTGGAGCTGCCGCAGTCCGAGGCCCTCGCCGCCTTCCGGACGGAGGGCACGGCGCTGATGTTCGACGAGATCAAGACGTCGCTCGCCGCGTTCGGTACCCGCTTCGATGTCTACTTCAACGAGAAGGACCTGCACGACCAGGGAGGCCTGGACGCCGCTGTCGGCCGCCTGCGGGAGGGCGGTCACGTCTTCGAGGACGAGGGCGCGGTCTGGCTGCGCACCACGGAATTCGGCGACGACAAGGACCGGGTCCTGGTGAAGAGCGACGGTTCCTGGACGTACTTCACCGCGGACTGCGCGTACTACCTCAACAAGCGGTCCCGGGGCTTCGAACGGGTCGTCATCATGCTCGGCGCCGACCACGCGGGATATGTGGGCCGGATGCGGGCCATGGCGGCCTGCTTCGGTGACGACCCGGACACGCACCTGGAGATCCTGATCGGCCAGCTGGTCAACCTGGTCAAGGACGGGCAGCCGGTCCGGATGAGCAAGCGGGCGGGCACGGTCCTCACCCTGGACGACCTGGTCGAGGCGGTCGGCGTAGACGCCGCGCGGTACGCACTCGCTCGGGCCAGCGTGGACGCGGTGATCGACCTCGACATCGACCTGCTGACCCGGCAGTCGAACGACAACCCCGTGTACTACGTCCAGTACGCGCACACGCGGCCGTGTTCCGTGCAGCGCAGGGCGGAGGAAGCCGGGATCGGGAAGGGCGCGCCGGAGGACTTCGACCCCTCCCTGCTCACCCACGAGCGGGAGGCCGACCTGCTAATCATGCTGGCCGAGTTCCCGCAGGTTGTGGCCACTGCCGCCACGCTGCGCGAGCCGCACCGGGTGGCGCACTACCTGGAGGCGCTCGCCGGCACGTACCACCGTTTCTACGACGCCTGCCGCGTCCTGCCGCGGGCGGGTGAGGAGCCGGACGCCCGCGCCCGGGCCCGGCTGTGGCTGACGGAGGCCAGCAGGCTGGTGCTGCGCAACGGGCTGCGGCTGCTCGGGGTCTCGGCACCCGAACGGATGTGAGCACGACCCCAGACCGCACGGCGAGATCATCTCACCCGTTGCCAGCAGTTACGGGACAGCCCTCGGCCACCGCTACCTCACGCGTCTGAACGGCCCCCGCCAGCCCGGCTGGAAGACCGGCCAGGCCCTGGGCATCACCAAACCCGTCCGTATCGGCGACCGCGACGTCTCGCCCAAAGCCCTGTCCTACACCATCCTGCGCACCGTTACCCGCTTCTGCCACTGCGCCGACCCCGTCATCAGCCGCCACCACATCCCACGGCTACGTGGCATCGAAGACCAGCACCTGCACACCCAACTCGCCAAAATCATCTTGCCGTTCGCCCGCAAAGCGTGGGCCGACCTACAGCACACCGACCACGGCGTCGTCCGCTTCGACCACGACCACTACCTGAAGATGTGGGCCCTGTCCGAACCGAAGATCGAAGCCGACTTCCTCCTCCTCGACGAAGCCCAAGACACCAACCCCGTCGTCGAACAGATCTTCAACGCCCAACGCGCCCACGCCCAACTGGTGATGGTCGGCGACTCCGCACAGGCCATCTACCACTGGCGCGGTGCTCGCGACGTGATGACCGGCTTCGACGGAAAACCCCTGACCCTGTCGAAATCCTTCCGCTTCGGCCCCCGCCTCGCCGCGGAGGCCAACCGGTGGCTGGCGATCGCCGACGCCCCGATCCGCCTGGAGGGGACCGAGTCGATTCCCACCGAACTCGGCACGGTCGACCACCCCGACGCCGTGCTGTGCCGCACCAACGTCGGCGCCATGGCAGAGGTCATGAAACTCCTCGAAACCGGCCACCGCGTCGCCCTGGTCGGGGGAGGGGAGAGCCTGCGCGCGCTCGCTCTCGCGGCCGATGAACTCAAAGGCGGCCGCCGCACCTTCCACACCGAGCTGGTGCTCTTCCAGTCCTGGGGCGACCTGCAGGACTATGGCGAACACGACCCGGCAGGACACGACCTCATACCACTGGTCGACCTGGTCGACCGCCACGGAGCCGACGTCATCCTCACCGCAGTCGACCAGCTCCACCACGAAGACCAAGCCGAGGTAACGGTCTCAACCGCCCACAAGGCCAAGGCCGCGAATGGCCGAACGTGAAAATCGCCGACGACTTCACCCCGCCGAAAGATCGCGACGACGAAGACGAGAACGGCCACCCCCTGCCCGGCCCCATCGATGACGCCGAGGCCCGCCTGGCCTACGTCGCAGTCACCCGTACCGCACCCGCCTCGACCTCGGAGGCCTGTCCTGGATCCACCACCACCCCGACGGTAACTCCCTGTGAGTCGCTAGCTCGCGACTCTCTCTGGCGAAACGCCCTGCCGAAGCAGACCCGCCCCTGCAGACAGGCGGGAGGCGATGAGCTCCGTCTCCCCTTGCATCACAGCCCTTACCCGGCCAGATGGTGCATCAGCAGGTCGGCCAGGTGGGTGACGGTAAGGTCGGACAGGTAGGGCCCGATGAGCTGGAGGCCCAGTGGCAGGCCGTCGGCGGTGCGGCCGGCCGGAATGGTGGCCGCTGGCAGGTGTACGAGGCTGGCGAGGTTGAGCCAGGTGGTCTGGTCCCAGTAGGGCCGCCGCTCACCGTCCACGGTGATGTACCGCTCCCGGAGAGGCAGGCTGGTCTGGTCGGGTACGGCGGCCGTCGGCGCCGCAGGCGTGATGAGGACGTCAATGTGGCCGAAGATGTCCCGCAGTGTCTCGCGCTCGTCGGCCTTCGCGCCGGTCAGCGCGAACAGGATCGGCAGGCCGCCGAGCGTGCACACCAGACACCTCAGGCCGCTAACTCGTCAAGCTACGGCGGCGAGTGCCCCTGGGAAGGCCGTGTGTTCGTCGAACAACTCGCGTCGCTGGAGGCAGTAATAGAGCTGGCCGAGCATGCGGTTGAAGAGGTTCCGCTGGGCGGCCGCGTGCCAGTCCCCGTGGTCGTCACGGCGCCGCCGGTAGTGCGCCTTGGCGCCGGGGGAGGCGGTGATCGCGGAGAACGCCCAGAGGTAACCGGCGTGGTTGAGCCGGTCGTTCTTCACCCACCGGCGGGTGATGCTCGACTTCTTGCCGGAGGCTCTGGTGATGGGAGATGCGCCAGCGTATGCCTTCAGACCGCGGGCATCTGCGAAGCGATTGCGGTCGTCTCCGACCTCGGCGAGCACCCGGGCGCCGATCTGGACGCCGAGGCCGGGGAAGCTGAGGATGATCTCAGCGTCCGGGTGCTGAGGGAAAGCCTCTTCGACCGCCTTCGCGAGGTCGTCAGCGGCGGTGCAGGCGGCCTCCAGCTGGACCAAGAGCGCGAGCATCTGCTTGCCGAGCGCCTCCTCGACCAGCGGCGGCTGATGGGCCCAGTCGGCACGGAAGACCTCACGGAGCCGCTCGGCCTCGGACTCGATGCCACGCTTGCGGCCGGCCCGCTTGAGCGCGGCCTGCAGCTGCGTGCGTGTCAGCCGCGCGGCGCGCGCAGGCGTCGGTGCCGCCTTGAGGAGCTGGTGGGCCTCCGGGCGGCACAGGCCGTTCCTCCAGGACTCGGACGCTGCCAGGGCGGCCGGGTAGTACTCCCGCAGCAGCGAGCGGAGCTGGTTGGAAATCTGCTGCCGGTTCCACGTCGCGTCCTGCTGAGCGCGAGCGAGAACGGCGATAGCGCGGCCCAGGTCGCTGTCGGCTGGTAGCGGCCGGTGGGCGTGCATGTCGGTGCGAAGGATGTTCGCCAAGACCAGGGCGTCGCCCGGGTCGGACTTCTTGCGCGAGACGCTGTGCCGGTCGCGATAGCGGGCGGCGGCCATCGGATTGATCGCGAACACCTGCCGCTTGCCGGTCCGCAGCACCGCCACCAGCAGTCCTCGCGAGGTCTCGATCGCCACCGGGATCGGGTTCTCCTCGGTGTCGCCGTACTCGGCGAGCAGGTCCAACAGGATTTTGTAGCCGACAGCGTCGTCGGTGATGTGCCGTTTGGCCAGTAACTGGCCGTTGTCGTCGACCAGGGCGACGTCGTGCGTGCGTTCCGCCCAGTCGATACCGCAGTAGATCAAAATCTTCCTCCCCTTGGTACAGTTTGCGCTGGTCACGAGCTCATGCGGGCCACGCAGCGACCTAATCCCAGGACTCAGCGCGAGGGCCGGTCCGCCACCTCAGTAGCTGTTCGTGGCACCAGCTCACCCCACGGGCCTCGGTCTATACGGGAGCTCAGACGGCTCGGGCGCTACGAGAGGTCACCGCGTAGCGGGCTCGCACCACGAACACAACGAGCGAGCACAGCAGTCGGTAGTGGCGGGTCACGAAGGCGCTGGGCACCGCCGCTCTGGTGTGAGGCTTCGAAGCCCGGTGCAAGCCAAGGCATCCGCCCGGCGCCCACGCGACCGCCACTACCACGAGCACCAGGGCCGCGCACCGATCTAAGGGAAGGCCTTGCACACCCGGATCGTGACAGGTGCCACGGCCCCGCTGCTCGAACAGCCCGCCCGGGCGGTCGTGCGTCCGGTACGGCTGTTAGCAACGGATTAGGTGCAGCCGCAGCCCCCAGAAGTACCGGGAATGCGACGCACAGTAGCCGTACTTGGCCCATCCAGCATGTGCAGTGATCGGGCAGCAGCGGCCTCTGCGGTTTCGACACGAAGGGCCAGGAACCCAGGCCCTTGGGTTCCTCGGTGCCTTCCGCTGATTGACGGACCGCGCTGCGGGGGCTGCGGCACGGTCGTCACCACTGTGAGTGCGAACCTTGGATTCAGTGCCGATCGGGTTGTTAACCGGCGGGCACTGCCCCAATGGACCGCAGGGCTCGATACTGTGCTTCGCGGTCGCTGCTCCTGATGGGAACCGTGCGCTGCGGGGCGTCAGCGGACGCTCGTCGGCGACCCTCAGTCCTCTGCGAGTTTGTAGTCGTAGTAGTGCGTCGGGCCTGTCAGGACAGCCTGGAAGTGCAGCGGCTCGCCGTCGGTATCGAGCGGGACCTCGTGTCCAGCGACGCGGGTGAAGCCGAGGGAGAGCCCGGGCACGTATGCATAGTAGTTCTCGTCCAAGACGGTCAGGTCCATTGCCTCCAGCCGCTGCAACAGCTGCCGCGCGGGGGTGCCGAAGACATCGATGCCGCGGAAGCGGACGTTGATCTCCTCGGGGCCGGGGCGGGGGATCCACACCTCTGCGGAGGTGAGGGTCTTGCCATCCTCGAGGTGGAAGACGATCTCGAACTGCGGGTGCAGCGCGGTCACCTTCATATAGTGAAACTGGTCGGCGGATCCCTCATCCTGAACCTTGATCCGCCCCAGCTCCGCAGCCGCCGTTTTTACGGCTTCGGCTGGCATGCCCAGCGGGAAGCCGGTGATGCCGTTCGGCGGGTCCAGTTCGATGTCCATGGCGGTCATTGTAGGAGGCAGGTACGGATCTTCCAGCCGTTGTCCGCGAGGTACTTCTGGAACTTCCTGTTGTGCGGTAGGGAGTCGACCATATCCTTGATGGCGGCGTCGTACTTCGTACCGTGAACGCGGCGAATCTCGTCGATGTCCATTTTCATCGCCTCATCGAACATGCCTTGCTTGATGAGGCTCTGCTGCTTCGCCCGCCACGCGTCAGGCCCAGGTCCCGAGCCGGTACTGACGAAGTTGCGATGGTCGTCGTACTCCATCCGGATCGCAGGGCCGGTGGATTCCTTTAGGTCGGTCGGCAGGCCGAGCTTCAGGTACGTGGCTTTTGCCGGGACGTGGTTGATCTCGTAGCGGGTGTTGTCACTGCCGTCGGTCCAGTTCGCCGGCTGGAGCTTGCTGTACCAACCGCCCATTCCCGAGGGCTGCTTGGCCAGTCCGAGCGGGTCGATCCAGAACAGCGGGTTGGGAACGTAGGCGTGCGGGTTCGGGCCGGCGCTCAGGCCGAGGGGGTCGCTGCTCAGGTAGCGGCCGGTGGCCGGGTCGTAGTAGCGGAAAAAGTTGTATGCGAGCCCTGATTCCTCATCGTGGTACTGGCCCGGTCGCCCCAGCGGGCAGGCCCGCCCATCACCGTGGTGGGTCCGCAGGCGGCGCCCCCACAGGTCGGCCTCGGCGGACCAGACCACCTGGCCATCCATGGCGACCAGTTCACTTGGTGTGTCGGCCAGATCGGAGACGATAGTGAAGAACCGCTGGTCAATGGCTACCTGGTCCTGGTTGCCGTCTGGCTGCCATATGCGCTCGGTCTGTGCGAGGGGCTTCCAGGTGCCCGGTTCCCAGTCCCAGACCACAGCGCGACGGGTGCCGTCGGGGAGCATGCTGTACTGCTCCACCAGCTGCACGCCGTCCCAGGCGAAGACAACCTGCTCGACGGCAGCGGCCTGGCCGTCTCGCTGCTCGATGCGGTGTTTGGCGATGCGGCGGCCGAGCGGGTCGTAGTCGTACACCCACGAACCGGCCTGTGGCGTATCGACCCTGACCAGCTGGTCCTCGGCGTCCCAGGAGTACCGCCACTCACGGCGCTGCCCGGACAGGGTGCGCACCAGCATGCGGACCAAGCGGCCCTGGTCGTCGTACTCGTAGGAGGTGCGGCCCGCGGCGCGCAGCAGCGATCCGGCATAAGCGCGTTCGCCTGCGGTTGCGCTGTCGGGCAGGCGGGTGTCCTGGGCATGGGTGATGTTGCCGAGCGGATCGTAGGCGTAGCTTTCGCTCCAGGACTCGGCCGTCACGCGGGTGACCCGGCCGGCCGGTGTTAGCTCGAACGCACGGTCACCCCGCAGCCGGTCCGTCACCGCGGTCGGCATGCCGTCGGCACGGTAGCCGTAGGTACGCTCCTGCACGCTGGTGTAGGCATCCTTGGTGCCGGATGTCGCGGCGAAGCGCCAGATCGCTTGACCAGTGAGCCGGTTGCAGGCGTCCCAGGTCTGGGTCAGCGCGGCGCCGCTGCCCAGGTAGCGGCTGGTCTCCCGGCCGCTCGCATCGTAGGCGAAGCTCAGGGCGCCGAGGGTTCCGCTGAGGCCGGTGGGCTGGTTGTTGGCGTCGTAGGTCCAGCTCGAGACGATGCCGGTCGGGGTCGTGCGGCTGGTGCGGCGGCCGAGCAGGTCGTAGGTGTAGGAGGTGGTCCACCCGTCGACGGACTCGCTCAGGACACGGCCGACGGCATCGTGGGTGTACTCCAGAACCTTCTCCCGACCCGTGACCCGGGTCAGCTGACCGAGCTGGCTGTATGTGAGGGTGGTCGCCGATCCGTCGTGGTTCCGCCGCTCGACCAGCTGTCCGAGCTCGTCGTAGGTGAAGGTGGAGGTGCGGCCGGCAGAGTCAATGGTCTGAAGCAGCTGGTCGGCGCCGTCGAGCCGGTAGGTGAGGATGCGGCCGTTGAAGTCCGTCTCACCGACCAGGTGCCCGGCCTCGTCATAGCGGTACCGCCAGGTCGCACCGTTGGTGGTGACCGAGAGCAGCCTCAGCTCCGTGTCGTACTCGAACCGCTGCTCCTCCCCGTCCGGAAGGACGCGTCCCGTCAGATGACCGAAGGGGCCGATCTCAAACCGAGTGACCGCCCCCACCTGGTCACGCTGCTCTATGACGTTGCCTTCGGGGTCGTAGCTCCACGTCTCGCGGCTGCCGTCGGCGTGGACCCGCTCGGTGATCTCCCCTTCCGGCCGCCGGATGAGACCAGTGGTCGCGCCCAGCGGGTCGGTAAAGGCCACGACGCGACCGAAGGCGTCGTACGTCACACGAGCGGTGTGGCCAAGCCCATCGGTCACCTCGGTGATCAGGCCGGCCGGATTGGTCTGGATGCGCCGGGCCTGACCCAGAGGATCAGTGACCGACACCAGGCGCCCCTGCGCGTCGTACTGCCGCGACGTCTGAGCCCCGGCCGCGTCGGTGGTGGTGAGCAGGTTGCCGTTGGCGTCGTAGGCGAACGTGGAGAGCAGGATGCCTCCCCGCCTGACGGACGCCAGTTGACGCAGCTCGGTGTATTCCAGTTCCACGACGCTGCCGTCGGGCTCGGTGATCCGCACGGGGCCGCCGTGATCGTCGAGGTCGAACCGCGTGGTCCTGTTGATCTCGTCGGTGCGCGAGACGACCCGTCCGAAACCGTCGTACTCGGTGAGCGTGGTGTATCCGAGTGGGTCGACAACTTTGAAGACGCGCTGCTGCTCGTCGTAGTGGTACTCCGTCGCATGCCCCAGGCTGTCGGTGACTGTCGTCACCCGCCCGGCCATGTCGTAGTGGAAAACGGAAGACAGGTATCCCTGCTCACCAACGCCGCGCGTCACCCGGCCCGTCTCGTCGTAGACGTACTCGTAGTTCTGACCGTTGCGGTCAGTCCACGCGGTGATCCGGTCTGCGTCGTCGTACTCGTATTCGTACGGCAGGCCGGAGGAGTTGACGATCCCGGCCAGTCGGCCCTCCGAGTCGTACTCGTAGCCGACGACCCCGGTGCCCCGTCCGTCCCCTGCGCCGTCCAGCAGCCGCAGACCCTTGATCCGCAGCAGGCCTGCCGCGGTGTCGGTCGTGTCGACCGCGATACGATACCCGCCGCTGTGCCGCACCTCGTTGGGCACGCCCGCATCGTCGTGCACGAAGGTGATGCGGTGATCGTTGCGGTCCGACAGCGCGGTGATGGCGCGTATCTCGCGGGTCGGCTCCTGCTCGACCCTTGAGCGTGCAAAGTGGCGCGTCCAACCCCGGTCCGGGTCCTCAATTCGTATGGTGTCTTGTTTCCTGATCCCAGGTCAGCGGCCAGCGCGCCCCTGCCAGGGGATAGACGGACTGACCCGGCCGAGCGGGCCGCGGGTAGTGCAGGATCTGCGCGTCGTCCCCGGCATAGTGGATTCCCGTTGCGTCGATCTCCACACGCTGGTCGATGGTCGACGACCAGCCGGGACCGTGCAGCCGCCCGCCGACGTATCCGGAGGCATACGCTCGCCGCAGCACCAGGGGCAGCAGGCCCGCCAGCTCGACATCCGTGGCCGACGTGATCATCTGACCTGACACCACATCGACCGGGTCGCCAGCGGTCTGGCAGCCCCTGTTACCCCCCGAAGGCTGTCCGCCCTTGCCGGCGCCGGCGAGGGAGGGTTCCTTCTTACCCGGCCGACCACCCTTGGAGCCCTTGCCAGAGGAGTTCAGGGACAGACCGGCGGTGTTGGGGCCCTTGGGGCCTCCGCCCTCATTCTCGCCGATCCCCTTGATGTGCTTGGCAAGGTTATCGTCGTTATCGCGGTGGTTCTTGGCCATCTGCTTCAGGCCGCGCCGCATGTTGTCGTCGAGGTGCTTCGCGGAGGTCTTGGCGCTTCTCGATACCGTCGATGACCTTGTCGAGCATCGCATTGGCGGCATCAGCAATAGCGTCCTTGCCGCGGGTGCGCCCGTGGTGACCCTTGGCCCGAGAGATCTTCCCGCCGGCCCGATCGCGGAGGATGCCACCACCAACGCTGTTCAGCTTCGTGTCGATCTCGTCGTACTCGTCCGGGTCGAAGTGGAACCCCCGCTGGCCCCACCACCGGAACCGCCGCTGCCACCGGCGCTGAGCAGCTCCATCTTCGCGACGCCTCCACCGAAGGCGTCCTTGCCCGCCTTGGCCGTATGGCCCAGGTCAACCCCCTCCTGCACGCCCAGCGCATTGGAACCAAGCTGGACCACCAGGTCACCGGTCATCGACCCCAGCGCCTCGTAGACCGGGCCCATGGCCACGTCAATGACGTGGGAGGCGACCTGCTCGCACACCTCCTTGAAGATCCTCTTCACGATCATCCGGGTAGCCTGCGTCGCCCCCAAAGCCCCCAGCTCGGACAGCCCCAGAGTGAAGGGGGCGGCGGCCTGCGCGGCGACGACCTCGGCCGCGAGGATGCCCAGCTGGACGATCGCTGCCAGCTTCGCGCCCTCGATGAGGACGGCGACGCCGTCCATGGCGGTGCCCGCCAGCCGACCCGCCTCGGCGAGGTTGGCCAGGTGGGTGCCTTTGACCTTGCTCCAGTGCTGGTTCAGCGCCTCTGTGGCGAGGCTCCCGCCGCTCGCGGACACCAGCCTCTGCACCGCGTTGTGGGCCTGAGCGGCGCCGTCGTCGATGTCATCGGCGAACTCCCGCATGGCCGTGGCCATCTCGCGGTAGTCGTCCTCGTCGACGTTCGGCCAGCTCACACCGATGAGATCCAGAACCTCATCAGCCCAGCCCGGCAGGACAACACCCACTCAATCCCCCATCACCAGCGTGCAGTTGTCCAGGAACCGAACGACAGTACCAGGGGTATCAACGCATTCATCGACGACTGGACCAGGCGACGCGAAACCTCGGTCAGGGCTGTGCCGAGCATCGACGGCCTGATCGCGAGCGCGCGCCAGGCGAGCACCGGCACGGCCCGCCAGCCTCACCGGCGTCAGTATCGGCCTGGTGTCAGTGACTGCCGAGACCTACCAGGAGCAGCTCGGTCCTCCGGCAACCGACGGCTGGGACGAAGTGCCAGACCACAGCTTCCATGGCCCCATAGGACAGGTCACCATCGTGCCCACCGCACGAGCACCGCCCGCACTTCCGCTGCTCACCCCATTCGGCGCCCGGCTACTACACTGCCTCCGCCCGTACGTCTAGCTGCGCGGCGAAGGCCGGGGCAGGGTCGAGCAATTGGGCAGGAGCAGCGAGGCCTCGGCAAGGTCGGTGCCAGCCCCCGGTAGACCTGTCAGGACGCAGTCGATGAACCGTGCCCTGCGTAGCGAGTCTCATACAGCGTGCACCGGGCGAGGGCGCACTCCAAGAAGCGAGCCCCGCGCCCGTTCTGCCTGCCAGGTCGACCTCCGCGAACTCCAGCTCGTCGTAATCCGCATCCATCGCCCGTCGCCGCCGCCCGGCGCGACGGTTGGCCGTTCTCGGCCCCGCCCGCAGCGGGGGAAGGCCGGGTTCACGACCAGGGGATGGTGTGCCAGGGGCTGTCCGGGGTGGTGGTGAGGATGCGGTGGGCGTTGAGCATGTCCTCGTACCAGGGTCCGAACTTCTCTTCGTCGAAGTGGAGACAGCGGCCGAGGATGAACCCGGCTGCGAAGTCCTCCCACGAGGTGTAGGTGACCTGGCTGACCCGGCCGGCACGGACGACGGCTTGTTCTGCCTCGGTGATGTCACCGAATCGCGCTCCCAGACCCCAGCAGGCCATCTTGGACGCCCGGCCGAGGTCCCAGGCCAGAACCGACCGTACGGTCGCGCCTTCGGCGAGGATCCCGTCGGCGCGGAACCGGGCCTCGTAGCGTGCGATGCGGCCGATCAGCTGCTGTACGCGGTGGATCTCCGCCTCCAGTCGGCTGGTGCCGCCGGCAAGGCCGTTCCCTTCGGCCGCTTGGTGCCGCATGACCTTCTCGGTGGTCTCGCGCCAGTGTTCGGTGTCGACCTGGCCGCCGTACTGGCGGGCCAGTGACTGTCGCACCTCCAGCACGAACTCCCACACAGAACTGACCAGGTGACCCCGCAGCAGGCGCTCGAGGGCGCCGAGCCACTCCTGGCGGGTGGTGATGTCCCACCAGTCGCGCAGCGGCTCCCGCTCGTCCTGGTAGCCCACGCCGTGCCAGGCCATGGCGTTCCACAGCGCGCCGCTGTGCACGCTCAGCAGGGCTCCGCAGGCCAGACCGTGCGCCACGGGGCCCTGCAACGGGCCCCCGACCCACAGGGTGCGCAGTGCGTCGCCGCCGCACGGGCCCTCACTGTTGTTGGCATGCTGTCGCCACACGGACCGGTGTGGGGGTGTGGCCGGGAAGAAGGCCTCACAGGGAGTGCCGGGGTTGATGGCCAGCCCGTACGTGAGCCCTGGCCACTTCGTCGCCAGCCGCCGAGAGTGATGGAGTAGTAGATGGGGTCGGGCGCGGGCGCGGGAAGGACGCCTTCGGTGAAGAACGCCAGGCAGTCCGTGCGGGTAAAGGAGTTCCAGTACGGGGTGAAGTTGATCCGGTTCAGGTTCGCGTCCGCCTCGGCGCGGGGCATGGCGTGGAACAGGTGCACACCGGCCAAGACGTCGAAGTACGCCGGCCAGTCACCACGCATCTTCGCATCGAACAACCGGCGCTCGACGTCCATGGGCGCCTGCCACGCCACTGCTGGCAGTGATCCGCCGTGCCCGCTGCCCGGCGCGTAGCCGGACATCACCCCGTTGTCTATCCCCATGACACAAACAGTAGATGCCCACCCCGAAGCTGCCGCACAGGATGACCATGGCATCCCCCGGCACCCCGGCAAGAAGGGAGGCCTTCCGCTTCACGACGTGGGCGGGCCGACATCATCACGCCGCCTGGAGATGCCGCCAGCCTTGTACGGTCCGCGAATCTCTGGGCACGCCGCAACTGGCGTTCACTGTGCGGGTTCTCGTCGCGTGCTCGCCTGGCCTCCTCGATACGGTGTACGACGGAAGGAGGCGATGGTGACTGTTGCTGACGGGCTTGGCTGGCCGCCTCCGTGATCGGCCACCAGCGCCCGCTGCTGACCGCCTACTCGCCCGCCGCGCCCTCATCGCCGGCGTTCACGGCGTGGAACGCGCTGAGGAAGCCTTCGGGCTGGGGCTGCTGCGTGAGGAGTGCAGGTGCGGTCATCGGGGTGGCCGAGTGCGGAAACCGCGCAGACGCCCCGGGCAAGCAGCTCGTCCGCCTGCTAGGAGAGGACCCTATGCCATCCGCGGAAGGCGTCCGTGACCTGCTCGTTCCCCACCTCATGGGACGGCTTGAAGATTCCGGTGCTGTTCTTGAGCTGACCGGGCTGGACGTCGTGGAGCACGGCCGCACGTTCACGGTCGTCGTCGAACTGGTCGCCTACGGCCAGCGGTGGCGGGTACGCCTGGAAGGCGACAGCTCGGAGAAGAACATCTTCAACGGCAGCCCGCCTTACGACCTGGTCCGGTACACGGCGATGATGTTCCGGATCCGCCTGTTCGAGTGGTGGCACACCAAGGGCTCCGAACCGAAGTCGGCCAAGCTCGGTGAACGCATCGACTGAAGCAGACGAAGGGCGGCCCGCATGCCTGCCGGCGTGCGGGCCGCCTCCGCTTTGCAGGTAATCGACAAGCCCCGCCCGCTCCAGCGCTTTGTCCCCGGCACCGGTGTCACGCCCATCGACGGCCTCACCGCACCACCACGCCGAGCAGCCCGTCGAAACTCATCGCCGACATCGACCCGGGGCCGCCCGGGCAGACGTCCGCCACGGAAGGAGGACCGGCATCCCCGTGACCGACGAAGAGGACGACCGCCGGTACCACGTCGTCCTCAACGACGAGGAGCAGCATTTCGATCTGGCTCGACGGGCGCGACCTGCCGCTCGGCTGGTCCCTGACCGGCGTCAACGGCTCCCGGCCGCTGAGCGTCCGGGGTCGGCTGGAGCGGGCCGACGGGCCGACCGGCCCATGAGCGGACTCGGCCCCGACTTCCGGCGGTTGTGGTGGTCGTCGGCGGTGTCCAACGTCGGCGACGGCGTGCGGCTGACCGCGCTGCCGCTGCTGGCCGCCGCACGGGCGGTCATCCGGCGGCCCTCCGGTGGCGGGTGAGGACGGCGGCGCCGACCTGTTGTGCCGACAGGCACTCCAGCTCCGCGTGAGGGCCGCCTGCGGGAAAGAGCCGGTCGCCGGTGCCGAGGACGGTGGGGAAGGTCAGCAGCCGGTACTCGTCTGCCGTAGTCGCTTCTGCCCCGGTACCACAGCGGAACCGGCGGCATCTCCAGGACCGCGTCGTCGGCCAGCAGCCGCACCAGCGCGGGCACGTCGGCTGCCTCGAACGCCCGCACGTACCGCTGAACCACAGCCCGCACCCCGGGATCGCCCGGCTCGCACACCGCATCGAGATCACCCACACCCGCGAGGGCGGCACGGGCGCGTTGCAGCGCGCTGTTGACCGCCGCGACCGTGGTCCCCAACTGCTCGGCGACCTCGGCCGCGGTGAACTCCAGCACTTCCCGCAGCACCAGCACGGCGCGCTGCCGCGGCGGAAGGGCCTGCACCGCCGCCACCCACGCGAGGCGCAGGTCGGCCCGCGCCTGCACGTCGAACCACGCGTCGGGAAACGGCTCCAACCAGGGGACGTCGAGCGCCGGCGCCAGCGGGGCCTCAGGATCATCCCTCGGCGCGCCCAGCCCGGATGGCAGCGGGCGCCGACCGCGACCTTCCAGCGCGGCCAGGCACGCGTTGGTTGCGATCCGGTACAGCCATGTCCGCACCGACGCGCGCGCCGGGTCGTACCGCTCCCTGGCCTTCCAAGCACGCAGCAACGTCTCTTGAACCACGTCCTCGGCGTCGTGGAACGAGCCCAGCATCCTGTAGCAGAACGCCAGCAGCTCACCCCGGTACGGCTCGAAATCCACCGGTCCATCATGCCGGACACCGGCCTCGGCCTGCCCAAGAGGAGGCTTTGGCGGAAACTGCCAGGCTGCGTAAAACTGCCACTCAACGCCTCGCCGGGCCGCTCCGGTTGTACTCACCCTGGGTCTGGAGGCGCGGCGAGCGGAGGCCACGATCGACCCCGCGAAGCAGGCTCCTGTGCTGTCGGTTCTCGCGACGTGGTTCGTCGTGGAGCACCGCACCCTGGTCGACTGGGGTGCCCCGCAGTTTTTGGAGCAGACCCTCTACGAACTGATCTCGCGACA
>NZ_JBUEGC010000052.1:0-44034 GCF_054963655.1 Streptomyces sp. HSS9-12
TGTGCCGGCGGGATAAGGACTCTCGATCGAGTTTTACGCCTGCCGGCCGCGGGTGCGCGGGCCGGCAGGCGGTCTTGTACAGGATCAATCAACGGGGAGGTCGATCCGGTTGAGTGACAGCGACCTGATAGTCGATTACGACGAGCTCCACACAATGAAGAGCCACTTCAGCAAGCTCAGCAAGGAGTTCAACAACTGCGGGGCGAACCAGGGGGCGATGTCGGACGCTTACGGCCATGGCCGGATCATCAGCGCCATGGAGTCGTTCTCCGACAACTGGGACGACCACCGCAAAGAGCTCATGGAGCAGATGAAGGGCACGGAAGACCACCTAAAGAAGGTCATCCGGGGCTTCGAGAAGATCGACAGCGAGTAGGAGTACGAGACACATGGGCAACCGACCAGTCGATTGGACTCCTATCTCCGAGGGGGACCCGACGCCGGGCGACCCCTACGACATCCGCGAGGAGGCACGCCGCCTCGAGAACATCGCCTCCACCATCAAGGACCAGGCGCGACTGCTCCGCCAGGCCGGGCAGAACCAGAACCTCAAGGGCAAGTACGCCGACAAGCTTAGGGAGGGCGCCGGCGACCTCGCGGACAAGCTCAGCAAGGTCGAGGGCCGGTACGACAGGGTGGGCGGCCTGCTGCGCGAGTGGGCCAAGGAACTGGAATACGCGCAGGAGGAGACGCGCAAGGCGCTCAGCCAGGCCAAGGTCGACGAGAAGGACGAGGACCGGGTAGACGAGGCCAAGGGCCGCATGGCAGATGCGGTGAGCCATTACCTGCGACTCGGCAACAAAATCGCCGGTCAAATCGAGGACGCGCTCGATGACGACATCGAGGACAGCCTTTGGGACGACACCGTCGGTTGGCTGAAGGACCATGCCGACGGATTCAAGCTGTTCCTCGACATCCTCAGTTGGATCGGGACGGCACTCGCTATCGTGGCCATGTTCATCCCCGGAGTGAACCTGCTGGTCTGGGCCGGCATCGCCATCGGCCTTGCGGTTGTCGCTGGTCGAGCAATGCTGGTGGCTGCTGGAAAGGCAACCTGGATGGACGTGGCGCTCGACGCCGTTGGTCTGCTCACGTTCGCCGCTGGTGGGCTTGCGACGGCCGGGCTGAAGGCAGCGGGTTCCACCGCGCGTACCGCGGCCACCACGAGTCGTGTTGCGGGTCTCAAGGAAGGGCTGGCCGCCACCAAGGGCATGCGCAACCAGCTCTCCAACGCACTCGCCAACGCCGGGGACGACGCCTCGAAGGTAGCCATCAGGTCGGAGATGAACACCCTGCGGAAGCTGATCTCCAGGGACGCCGGAAAGGTTGCGGACGGTACCGCCAATATCGGGAAGCTGGGCAAGGTCCTGAACCAGGGTGACGACGAAGCCATCGGCATCCTCCAGGGGATCCGATCGAACGCCGCTGTGCATCCGGATGCCGTGTCAGGAGCGACAGTCGCCGGTGGGCACGCGGCATACGGTGCCGCGGTCGGCATGCAGTGGACCGGATTCGCCGCGGACATCGGCGACAAGGCGCTCGGCGACAACGACACGTTGAATGCCATCGGCGACGCAACCGGCGGCTGGAAGAAGGACAGTTGGGACGCATACAACGATTTCAAGGGCAACACCTGGAAGGTACCTGCCTCGTCGGCCTGGTAATCGGCTCCCTTCGAAACGCGAGGAATGAGCACTGTGGAAACCCCTAAGATGGCGGTTGGCGGCTACACGATCCTGATGCCGCCAGGATGGGACCGCATCCCACTGAGATCGAAGTCCGAGACGCAGGACGCGATCAAGGGGATCGTGGATCACGCTGTCAAATTCCTGGACCCGGCGACCCCCAAGGACAAGGTGACGCAAGCCCGGCTTGAGCTGCACAATCGGCTCAACCGGGCTGTCGCCGACGCCAGGCGCCGGAACGGCATCGACATCTACATCCCCGTGGAGCCGATCCACGGATTCCTCGTGCCTGCCTCCTTCCTGGTCTCCAAAGTCTCTGCAGGTCTCGCCGCGCAGGCATCGCCGAACGAGATCATGAGTCACCTGACCAAAGACTTCGGGCCGTCGGAGGACATCACGCTGGACGAAGTGCCCGGTGTGCGTTGCCAACGATTTGTCCCCGCCAACCCGAAGAAGGAAGACTCGGTACCCAGCCGGCAAGTCAACTACGTGGTGCCGGTGCCGGATCCTGGGGATGTGAGCGAATGGCTCATCGTCTCGTTCACCACACTCACACCCGACGGTACTCCGCAGGAGTTTCTCGAGATCCTTACCGAACTCTTCGACGCCGTCATGACCACCTTCCGCTGGAGCACAGCATGAGCATTCCGTATGCACTCGACTTCACCGAAGACCCGGCCCCGGAAGCGTGGCTGGCCGTCCCCATCCTTGAGGGGAAGGGCGCTGACCGGCAGCGGCGGAAGTGGGCGAAGAAGTGCGCCGAGTTGCGCTGGGGCCTCGAAGACGGGGGCCATCGTGACAAGTCGCAGGTGAAGTCGCTCGCGCGCGTCCTCGAGGGTTTCTCCGAGCAGTTTCCGCAGAGGATCCCCATGCAGCACCTGTTCGCGTACGCTCCGGATCTCCGCAGGAACCTCTTGCCGTTCTTCTTCTACGCGGCCCGGTCGGAAGGGCCGGTGGAGCAGGTCCTGGACACGCTGGTGCAACGCAACGAGCCCGGAGCCGCGCAGGATCCCCAGATCGAGGATTTCACCACCGACAATCTCGGCAAGGGGCAGCGCTCCATCCGCCACTTCGTGCCGAAGGGCGGTGAAGCTCTTTGCATGTCGGTCAACTACGGATGGCGCGTCGACCCTTACGGCATCGACCTGTCCATGCGCACCATCAGCGACGACATCGGCTGGGTGTCCGCGAATATCGACGCGTTCGACGCGTTCGCCCGTAGCCTGAAGGTGGTGCACCCGAACGACATTGTCGTTGATTGATGGCATGGGGGGTGAGTCCACCGGTTGCCTGGGTGGTTTCAAAGATTTTGCACGCAACTTGTATCCAGCCGATAAATGGCACGGGTAGTTAGGGTGGTAAGTAGATAGTGCGGGAGGAAGGCGACTACGCCGCCGGCGTGGAGGTTGCTTCCGAGAAGCAAGCTCACGAAGGCAGATCAGAATTTCTGCGATGGCTGTTGTTCTACCTCGTTTGCTTGGCCGGGATCACCGGGCTCACATGGTTGGGCCCTGCGGTTCCACTAAAACCGTGGATCAGGGGAGCGGGCTTTGTGGTAGGAGTGTTCATCCTGCCGCTAGCCTCCCTGCTGACGCCGTTCTTCGGGCTTCGGCGTATCCCCAAGAAGAAGAGGAAACTGGCCTGGCAGCTCTTTCCGATGCTTCTTGCCGCCGTAGGGATGGGCGTCTTGTCAGCATTCGCCGGACAGAATGCAGCCTTGAAGGAACGCGGCCGTTTGACCAAGGCCGAGGTCACGGCGGTATCGCGCGGCAAGACCGATCGGTGCACCCTGCAAAAGCCGAACGGGCAGGAGATCTCGCCGAAACTCACAGAAGGTGACGGTTGCGGCAAACGGGTCGAGCCAGGAGACGTGTTGCGGGTTCGATACGACCCTGAGGGGGCGGCCAACCCGGTGGATGAGACCTGGAAGCCGCAGTCCTACGGAGCCGCGATCGCCGGTCTAGCGGCGGTATTTGTGGTGTTCGGCACGTGGGGCAGTATGCGGATGGCCCGGCGGGACCGCGAGTACGTCGACGCATAGCAATCCGCGGGCGACTCGTCAAGTCAATCAACTCACTGCAGGACGAAGCGCCCGGCGTTCAAGGGCGCTGACCGGCAGCGGCGGAAGTGGGCGAAGAAGTGCGCCGAGTTGCGCTGGGGCCTCGAAGACGGGCCCTCGTGACAAGTCGCAGGTGAAGTCGCTCGCGCGGATCCGCCGGGCGGCGCGGTGGTGCTGTCGATCGACGAGAAGACGCAGATCGTGTGCCACGAACGTGGAAGGGAGCATTGATGTAGGAGCTCTTGGAAACGGTGCTGTGCAAGAGATGGAGGTAGGTCCTCCAGGGTCGCCCTGCAAGGGGGAGGTCCCAAACCACCGCAGGCTGCGCCGGTTAAAGGCCGGTCGTGGTGAGCGCTGCGGCAAAAGGCGCGGCAGTGATCGCGTCAGGTATGGGTCAGGAAGGGCGAGCGTGAGCGAACCGCTGATGACGTGTCGTAAATTTCTTCAATGGCGTCGAAACCGGGGCATTATCTGGGCTCCGGGACAAGTGCGGGCGGAGCCTGCTGACTGCCCGGACGGCGTCCGGCATGGAGGCGGCGCGAGCCTGGCCCGGGCTCTTGCACGGAACGTGGGAACCTGTCGCCCCGATACTGTCGCTGGTCGGATTGGCCGGCGGCGAGAGGGAGTATCCCAAGCGGATAAGACCGCGAGGGGTCGAGTACCGATGCGGGGCACGGGGCGGACCGTCTCGTAGTAGTGGTGAAACCTGGTAATGCGGGTGGAGCGAAGGGGACGGGTCGTCCGGGTCTGTTTGGCGGTCAACCGGAGTTCCCGGGATGAGCCGGGCGAGCGGGCCGAAGTCGTTCGAGATCTCGAAACCTCTTGTATTCGAGGCGAACTTGAGGGTCAAGGCCAACAGAGGTGCGGCGGGCATTGACGGCGAGTCGATCGAGCAGTTCGAGGCTGACCTCAAGGCCAACCTCTATAAGCTGTGGAATCGTATGGTGCGCCGTGAGGCGCTTCGTTGTATCCCCGGTGTAGCCGGGAGGAACTCGGAGGGAGGTTCTTGGGTCACCCAGCTCACCTGAGGGCGAAAGCTTGAGGGGAAAAGAGCATGCTGGGAAAGCGGTGACCGTCTGGAGGCGTCCAAGGCGGGGTGCTGCAAGGCCCGCACGATACGGTCAAGGCTGGATTGCCTCAAGTCTAATCCCCAGCGGTGTCAATTCCACACCCGTCGGTATGACGCCTGAAACCGGCGTCACGTCATGCTCTGGCTAGACATTCGAGCCGGAGCAACTTCCGTGGCGTGAAGCGCCGTTCAGTGAGAACGGATAAGGGGATGAGTGGACGGCCTACGTCGTGCTAGATACGTACAGCGAAGACGTACCACGGGATCACCTAAGGAGCGCGAGCTCTAAGGTGACGGAGTGTCCATATTAGTCGCCGGGGTAACGGCCGGCCGCGAAGTCCGGGAAAGCCGGAATGAGGGCGAAGGGACACAGGTAGTCAGGGAGTTCAGACGGGGAGGGATGCGAAATTGCAGAGTGCTGAAACCGTCCTGAGCGTCATCCGGGAACGCGGCAGGCGCGGCCTGCCGCTGGAGAGGCTGTACCGGCAGCTGTTCAACAGGGAGCTGTTCCTGTTGGCCTACGGGCGCATCTACGCCAATAAAGGCGCTATGACGCCCGGGGTTACTGGGGAAACCGTGGACGGTATGTCTCTGGCCAAGATTGACAGGATCATCAGTGCTCTGCGTGCGGAGTCCTATCGATGGTCCCCGGCCAGGAGGGTCTACATCCCGAAGAAACGCGGGAAGTGCCCATTAGGCATGCCGCCTTGGTCGGATAAGTTGGTTGCGGAAGTGGTACGGATGCTCCTAGATGCGTACTACGACGTTCAATTCTCCGATCGGTCTCACGGTTTCCGGTCTGGCCGGGGGTGCCACACTGCACTGGAAGAAGTGGCACACACCTGGACCGGATCACGATGGTTCATCGAGGGAGACATCGCCGACTGCTTTGGCAGCCTTGACCACCAGGTCTTGACCGCCATCCTGGCGGAGAGAATCCACGATGGCCGGTTCTTGCAACTGATCAACCGAATGTTGAAAGCCGGGTACTTGGAGGACTGGAGGTGGAACGCCACGCTCAGTGGCGCCCCACAAGGTGGTATCGCCTCACCGCTCCTATCCAACATCTACCTGGACCGGTTGGACCAGTTCATTGAGCAGCAGCTGGTACCGGATTACACCCGAGGCGACTTACGTCGACGCACTCCCGCATACGCGAGACTGCAATACCGGATAGGTGTGGCCAAGAAGCTCGGCGACCGCGAAACGGTGTCGGCGCTGCGGCGTCAGCTCCGGCAGTTGCCGAGTGGAGATCCGCACGACCCTGGTTACCGCCGTCTCAGGTATGTGAGGTACTGCGATGACTTTCTGCTCGGGTTTGCTGGCCCGAAGTGTGAGGCTGGGGAGATCAAGGCCCGGATTCAGGTGTTCCTGCGGGAAGAACTCTACTTGGAGCTGTCAGAATCCAAGACCCTGATCACCCATGCCGCCAGCCAGGCGGCGCGGTTCCTCGGCTACGAGCTCAAGGTGCAACAGGCCGATACCAAGATCACCTCTGGAAAGCGGTCGATCAACGGTAGGATCGGCTTGTTTGTGCCCGGGACGGTGATCCGGAACCGGTGTGCCAGTTACATGCGCAACGGAAAACCCACGCATCGAGGTCTCTTGATGGACGATCAGGATTACACGATCGTCGCGCAATACGGGGCCGAGTATCGCGGGTTCGTTCAGTACTATCTGCTGGCCCAGAACGTATGTCGACTGGGACGGCTGCGTCGGGTCATGGAGGTATCGCTCTACAAGACCTTGGCAGCAAAGCACAGGTCGACCGTCAGCAAGATGGCCCGTAAGTACAAAACGGCCATCGAGACTCCAGACGGTCCGCGGGTGTGCTGCGAGGCCGTGGTGCAGCGCGACAACGGCAGAGAACCACTGGTCGCCCGTTTCGGCGGGATTCCACTCAAGCGCAAGCGTACGACGGTAATCACCGACACCAGGCCGACCATGGTGACCACCAAACGCAACGAGCTGATCCATCGGCTCCTTGCCGAACGGTGCGAGCTATGCGAAGGAATGGGTGGGCTGCAAGTTCACCACATCCGAAAGCTCGCCGATCTGAATCGGCGAGGTCGGCCGGAACGCCCAGCGTGGGTGCGATTGATGTCCATGCGTAAACGCAAGACGCTCGTGGTCTGCGAACGCTGCCATCAAGACATTCATTCCGGTCGGGCCACAGCCACGACCCGGAATTGATTACTGGAGAGCCGGATGCCCGGAAAGCGGGCCCGTCCGGTTCGGGAAGGGGCCGTCGGAAAAGGACCCCAGCCAGGGGCACCTCGTCGGCGGCCTACTTCACTCGTCAGGCTGCTATTTCCCGCCGCCGGTCAGGAGAGTGGAGATCGACAAGCTGGGAGGCGGAGTCAGGGTCCTCGGCGTCCCGACGGTCGCGGACAGAATTGCACAGACGGTGGTGGCCATGGTGTTGGAGCCTTTGGTGGAGCCTGTGTTCCACCAGGATTCCTATGGCTATCGGCCTCGCCGTAGTGCGCTGGATGCGGTCGCGGTGTGCCGGGAGAGGTGTTGGAAGACGGACTGGGTGATTGATCTCGACATCCGGGGCTTTTTCGACAACCTTGACCACGATTTGGTTCTCAAGGCGGTCGCGCACCACACCGGCTTCCGGTGGGTCCTGCTGTACGTGGAACGGTGGCTCACAGCACCAATTCAGCGGCCGGACGGCAGCCTGCAAGCCCGTGGCCGCGGGAGTCCCCAGGGCTCGGCGGTTTCACCTGTGCTAGCCAACCTGTTCATGCACCTTGCCTTCGATGCGTGGATGGCGCGCGAATACCCTGCCGTCCGGTTCGAGCGCTATTGCGATGACATCGTGGTCCACTGCCGCAACGAGGCTCAGGCGCACCAGGTGCGTCAGGCTATCGCTGGTCAGCCGCATCAATGATTATCTGGTGCGGTGGCTCGTCCACAAGTACAAGGCGATTCAAACGGAAACGAGCACGAGCACGGGAGGCTTTGCGCCGTCATGCCCGGCTGTTCCCGGGGCTCTTTGCCCATTGGAAGTTCGTCACGCCGTGACCGCGAACGACTGGACGATGGGAGCCGTGTAAATCGAGAGGTTTTCGCACGGTTCTGAGAGCGGCGACGGGTGAAACTCCCGCCGCCGACTCACCCAGGCGTTGGACCGGACCCAGCCGGTGCTGCCGGTGGCCTTCGCGGCCACCGAGAAGCGCACCCATGACTACGTGCGCAACGGCCCCACGAACCTGTTCGCCGCCCTCAACGTCGGCACCGGCGAGGTGCTGGGCGAGCGCAAGCCGAACCGGAACGGCGCGAACTTCCTGGAGTTCTTGAAGAAGACCGTCAAGCCGCATGCCGGCAAGGAGATCCACGTCGTGCTGGACAACCTCTCCACGCACACCACGCCGGAGGTGAAGGCATGGCTGACGAAGAACCCGCATGTCCACTTCCACTTCACCCCCGTCGGGTCGTCCTGGCTCAATCAGATCGTGCGACACGAAGCCGCTTGAGAAGAGTGGGAATCACCAAGGAGGTTCGACTGATGTCGAAGGTGTAGGATCCGAGCCAGTGCACAGGGCTCGTTTCCGCCTCAGCGTGCGTCGCGAGTAATCGCGGGGTGCGGAGTCTGAGGAAGTGCCCAAGGAACCTCGTTCCATCCGAGGGTTACAGGCTGGGAAAAGCCGGACGGGTGAACGCAAGTGAATCCTCGATGATGTCTCGTCATGAGCACTCCCGCAGATGGGTCGTGTCAGCGGGTGATAGGGACTTGCCGTTGGAAAGCGGCAGGTGCCGACCGGAGAGATTTGGCCGGTCGGGAGTGCACCGCCGTCCCCGGGGCACAGAGGGCACCCACCCCAGTTGCTTCTCTCTCATGCGGAACGTGACAACCCCGATGAGGTCCAGGCCATTTCGGCTTGGTAAGCGAACCGCAAGGAAGGCCCACATCCTCAGCGGGCGCAGGAGGACCCAATAAGCGAATGCCGGTGGCCGAAAGGCAGCAGGAAACCGGGAACCGTGCGCCGACACCTCCGTCGGCGGTTCCCGCATAACTGGCCGGATAGTGGCCGATGCCCCGGCCTGAAAGAGTGCTGACGTGGGTCTGGTGAGCCTGTGAAGATACGATGACCATGACGCCGGAACCGAAGGGCAAGTTGGACGCCATGGCGACACACGCGGCCGGGGCGGCGCAAGCCGCTGCTACTGCCGTCGACACGGCGAACGGACCGGAGGACGAGATCACCGACTGGTCGTTGATCGACTGGCGGACCGTCGAGGACGACGTACGGCGTCTGCGGCAACGCATCTTCACGGCATCGCAGGCAGGAGACCAAGGTCAGGAATCTGCAGAAGTTGATGCTGCGCTCCCGCGCCAACACACTCGCGAGTGTGCGGCGGGTCACGGAGGTCAACGCTGGCCGTAAGACGGCGGGCGTCGACGGGAAAGTCGTCTTGCTGACCCAGCGGAAGGCCGAGTTGGCCGACTGGGTTCAGCATGACGCGGCCCCGTGGAAGCCCAAGTCCGTCAAGCGGGTGTATATCGCCAAGGCGAATGGAAAACAGCGCCCACTTGGAATTCCTGTGATCGCCGACATCTGTCTTCAAGCTCTGGCGCTGAATGCACTGGAGCCCGAGTGGGAGGCACGGCTGGAGCCGAAGGTCTACGGTTTTCGCCCCGGTCGTGGCTGTCATGACGCGTCGCCATCCACACGACGGCGACCGGTCGACTGGCATCCGCTGGCGGAGAAGGACCCGATCCCCGGCGATCCGGAGGACATCCGGGACGAGGTCCGCAAGATGAAGGACACCGCCTCGACCCTCCGCGACCAGGCCCGCATCCTGCGCAAGGTCGCGGACGGCGACGCGCTACAGGGCAAGTACGCCGACAAGATCCGCGAGAAGTCCGGCGACCTGGAAAAGCACTTCGCCGGTGCCTAGCGGTCCAGTTGGAGGCGTTGCCAGGACGCCAGGGTGGCGAGTCCGAAGGCCAGGGGAACGGTGATGGCGAGAGCGAGGTGGGCGGCCGAGACGGCGCCGAGTTTCAGTGCCCACAGCGCCGGTGCGGCCAGGGGAACCCACGCGCCGACTCCGGCGACGACGGTGACTTGGGCGATGACGACGGTGGCGATGGTGGCAGTGATGCCGGAGAGCAGGCCGCGACCGACAGTGGCGGCCCAGGCTGCGGGGACAGCGAGCCCGGCTGTCAGGACGGTGAGGGCGAGCTGACGCGCCAGGGCGCTGAGGGTGGGTGGGCCGAGAGGGCCGAGGCCGATGGCGAGTCCGGTCAGGAGCAGCGCGAGCGTGAGTCCGGCCGCGACGACGAGTGCCCAGAGCAGGTAGCCGGCGAGCTTGGCCAGGGCGATGACGGGTCTGCTGATCGGCAGGGCGAACAGGCCGGTGATGGTTCCGTCGGCGAACTCGCGGCCGATGGTCCAGCTCAGCACGACACCGAATCCGAGGAGGGCGCCCGCGGCCGTGACCTGCGCTGCCACGCTGAGGAAGAGGTCCCAGCCGCCGGCGTCGGCGAGCAGGCCGAGCTTTGCTCGGACCTGCTGGTTTCCGCTGTCGGCCGCCCAGGTGAGGGATCCTGCGAGCAGGGTGATGCCGGCGATGAGGAGGAGGGTGGCGGTGCGGGCGACGCGAGAGCCGCAGAGCTTGCCGATCTCCACGGCAAGGGCCGCTTCGATGCCGTTCATGTCGTCCTGTTCTGCTCGTCGGCGTGTACGAGAGCGAAGAATGCGCGCTCGATGTCCACACCCTCGGGGTCGAGGGTGCCGATGACGCGCCCTGCGTTGATCACGGTGATGCGATCGGCGACTCGGGCGACCTCGTCGAGGTGGTGGCTGGACACGAGGATCCCGTCGCCGTCGGCGGCGCGGCGCAGGAGCGTCTGGCGCAGCAGGGTGATCCCGGCGGGGTCCAGGCCGTTGGTCGGTTCGTCCAGGATGATCGCGGCCGGGCGGTGCACCAGGGCCGCGGCCAGCCCGAGCCGCTGGCGGTTGCCTTGGGACAGGGAGCGGGCGCGGACTTCGGCGTAGCGGGCCAGATCGAGCTCGGCCAGGATCGCCTCGGCGGCCCGGTCGGCCTTGTGGCGGGGCAGCCCGTGCAGACGCGCTGCGAGCGTGGCATTGGTGCGCGTGTCGAGCTCACCGTAGGCGAACGGCTTGTCGAGCAGGTGCCCCACCCGCGCCCACGTGGTTGCCGTGGCTGTGCGGACGTCGAGCCCGTCGACCATGGCGTGGCCTGCCGTTGGGCGCAGCATGCCGAGCAGCAGCCGCATGAGCGTCGTCTTGCCGGCGCCGTTGAGCCCGACCAAGGCGTGGATCTCCCCGGCCTCGACGACCAGGTCGACTCCGCACACGCCGACTCCGGCGGCGAACTCCCGGACCAGCCCTCGCGCCGCAAGCCGCGGTTCAGTCACCACTGCCCCCCACGGTGTCCAGCGCTGCCGTCACCGCATCGGAGAGCGCAAGGCCGTCGCTGTCGACCCACTCGACCAACGCCGCAGTCAGGGCCGCCAGCACAGCGCTCGCCGCCACCCGCGCCTGCAGCGTGCCGGTGCCGTCGGCGACGAGCTGATCGACGATCAACTGCTCGGTGGTGGCGTTGTTCCGCCACGCCGCGGCGCGCAGCACCTCACTCCCCGCGACAACACGCACCCGCCGCCGCACCACATCGCTTTCCGGCTCGGGTAGCCCACCCCAGGCCTGCCGCAGTCCGGCGACGGTGCGGGCCATCGGGCCGAGGTCCAGGGGCTGGTCCGCGATCGCCGCAGCGATGACCGGGTCGTACGGATCATCGAGGAGCAGCAGCTCTTTGGCCGCAAAGTGGCGGAACACCGTCATCTCCGTCACCCCGGCCGCCGCCGCGACCTGCGCAACGGTCGTTCTCTCGTACCCGTGCCGCTCGAACAGCTCCAGTGCGCAGGCTGCGATGCGCTCTCGCGTCCGCTGCCGCTTGCCTGGGCCGGGGGCCTGCCTCACCATGGCCAAATATTAGTGACTAACATTTTGGTGGGCAACGAGGTGAAGTACGGGGCACGACAACCGGCGGTGCCAGCGGCTCGCTACAACACCCGACGCGGCCATTCCGCGAACGGGCAGCTCAGTCCCATCGCCTACGAACACAGGCACCAGCAGAGATCGGGTATGACGAAGAGTGCTCATGGAGGGGACGACACTCGCTCGCCTTCAAACGCCGAAGCGCCGCCGAAAGGCATGGGGCCGGTGCAGAGCCTGTCGGACCAGTCCGTGTAGTACCGGGAAAACCCCGGACCGACAGGCGCCGGGGGTGTCGTCAGCCGGTCATGGTGAACAGCTCCAGTTGGATGCCGTCGGGATCGCGGAAGACCAGCACCGAGTAGTCGAACGGCTCGTGCATGTCGGTGATGCCCGCGTGCGTGATTCCCAGGTCGTCCAGCCACGTCACCCAGCTTCCAATGCCGTGCTGCTCGAGGCCAAAAGCGTCACCGAGGTGGCCTCCCAGGTGGGTTACGCCAGCCTGTCCCACTTCATCAGCGAATTCAAACGTCACTTCGGGGAGACACCCGGCACGTATGCCGAGCGACTCCGTGGGGTGACGACGTTCTCGCTCCGGGAGACGTCCGGCTGAACGACAGTTCCGTCCTGCACAGCGGAACGTGAGAGAGGAGGCCGGCATGAACCCGGCCCGTAGCAGCACCGCGGCGCCCGTCTCGTGGCACCCCGTCATGCATGCCGAAGAACTGTGGATCGGCGAGATCGCATCCGTCCGGGCAGGAGAGTTGGCCGTCGTCCTGACGAACGCCGACGGCGAAATCCACGGCTTCGAAGACCGGTGCCCGCCCCTCGGCACGCCCTTGAGCGATGGAGAACTCGACGGCTGCACGCTGACATGCACCACGCATCTGTGGGAATGCGACGCGAAGAGCGGAGCCGGCATCAACCCGGGCAACAGCCGCCTCGTCACCTTCGAGACACGTATCGACGACGGCCGGATCTACGTCGCCCTTCCCGGCAACCGATCTTCCGTGAACGGCGGCGCATGAACAACCGGGCCTTGCCCGGCTACGCAACCATCCACCACCCATGAATGGACCAGTCATGACAACTGTCCTCGTCGTACTCTCGGGTTCCGACCACTGGACGCTCGCCGACGGGACCAAGCACCCGAGCGGCTACTGGGCCGAGGAGTTCGTGGTTCCCCACCGGATCTTCCGAGAGGCCGGCTTCGAGGTCACCATCGCCACCCCGGGCGGTGTGCCGCCCACCGTCGACAAGGCCAGCCTGACCCCGGAGATGAACGGAGGCGACCGGGGCCGGGTGCAGGAACTGGGCGACTACATCGACAGTGTCCGCGACGAGCTCGGCTCCGCGACACGGCTGGAGGGTGTCGATCCGGGCGACTTCGACTGCCTCTTCATCCCCGGTGGCCATGGCCCCATGGAGGACCTCGCCGGCTCGGAGGCCCTCGGCGCGCTGCTGGTGGAGATGCTCGACAGCGGCAAGGTCGTCTCCGCCGTGTGCCACGGCCCCAGCGGCCTCATCGCGGCCGAGCGGGCCGACGGCTCATGGGCCTTCGACGGCTATCGCCTCACCGGGTTCACCAACGTCGAGGAGGACCAGGTGGGGTTCGCGGACAAGGCGCGATGGCTGCTCGAGGACCGGCTGCGGGAACGGGGTGCCCCGTTCGCGTCGGGCGACCCCTGGGCCCCCTACGTGGTGGCGGACCGCACGGTGGTCACCGGACAGAACCCGGCCTCGAGCGAGCACATCGCCCGCGAACTCGTCGGCGTGCTCTCCGCGACGGACTGAGCGGCAGCTCCCAGCGGCCGCCGCCCCCGGGCAGTGGCCGCTCCACGGCTCTGAACCGGGGGTACGCCCGGACCGAGGTGCCCGATCGGACGGAGAGGATCCCTGGTGTGAACGCGATGGCCTTCCGGGAACTGACCCTGGTGTCCTTCCTCGAGCGGGCGGCCGCCGTCTTCGCGGACCGTCCCGCCGTGGTCGACGGGAAGCTCCGCCGCACCTATGCGCAGTTCTGGACGCGCGCACAGAAGATGGCCGGGCTACTGGCGGCGAACGGCGTGCGGCCGGGCGACGGGTCGCGGTGCTGGCGCCGAACACGCACGTGCTGTTGGAGGCGCATTACGGGGTGCCGCTGGCCGGCGGCGTCCTCGTGGCGCGCTGAACACCCGGCTGGCCCCGCCCGAGATCGCCTACGTCCTCGAACACAGCGGTGCCCGCCTGGTCATCGTGGACGCCGAGTACGAGGCGATGCTCGCGAAGGCGCTGAGCGGCAGTGAGCACGCGCCGAGGGTGCTCACCTCGCAGCAGTACGAATCATCGCTGGAGGAGGCACCACCGCAGCGGGTCGAGTGCGCCGACGAGCGCAGAACACGGCGAGCGCGGTGAACACATTGATGCGCTGAGCAGCACCGGGCGCTACCGCAGCCGTGAGGCGCACCCAGGACAGAAGAGGAGGGCTTCATGCCTACCCGTGACCCGAACCACCGCGTCGAGGCCGTCCGCGGCGCACAACGCGTCAGGGTGGAGATCGACGGCCAAGTGGTCGCCGAGTCGACCCGGCCCGTGCTGGTGTACGAAACAGGGCTGCCGGTCCGCTACTACCTCCCCCCTGAGGATGTGGACCTCGAGCTCTTCGAACCGACCGAGACGCACACGACCTGCCCCTACAAGGGTGATGCTGCGTACTGGTCGTACCGCGGCGCGGAGGGCGGGACGGGGGCGAGGGCCGACGTCGTGTGGGCCTACCCGGATCCGCTCGCTTCGGTCGCGGAGATCAAGGGCTGCATGTCGTTCTACGACGACGTCGCCGATGTCGTCGTGGAGGGAACAGCTGCCTGACCGGGCACCCGCCGGCCCCACGCGCATGGGCCGCGCCCGGGACCGGGCGCGGCCCACATCCCCTCCCCGGCAGGTCACTGCCGGCCGGCGCCGGCAGGCGAGATCTGCATGACGACGGCCTTCGGCTCGGTGAAGAACTCGCGGCTGAAGTTGCCCCCCTCACGGCCGACGCCGGAGTCGCCGACCCCGCCGAAGGGGGCGCGCAGATCGCGGACGAAGAAGCAGTTCACCCAGACGGTGCCCGCCTTGAGCCCGGCCGAGACGCGGTGTGCGCGGTGCAGGTTCTCGGTGAACAGCATCGCGTTGAGGCCGTACGGACTGTCGTTCACCAGCGCCACCGCTTCGGCCTCGGTGTCGAACGGGGTGACGACGACCACCGGGCCGAAGATCTCCTCGCGGCAGTGCCGCGCATGCGCCGGCATGTCGACGACCACGGTGGGCCGGACGGCCCAGCCGTCGCCGAGTCCGCCGGTGCGCAGTTTGCCGCCCTCGGACTCGACCGTCTCCACGTACCCACGGACCTTGAGGTAGTGCTCCTCCGAGGCGAGCGGCCCGATCTGCGTGCCCGGATCCCGGGGGTCACCCATCATCATGGCGTCGGCTGCGTCGACGAACCGGGAGAGGAACTCGTCGTAGACGGTGCGTTGTACGTAGAGCCGGCTGCCGGCGAGGCAGACCTGGCCGGCGTTGGTGAAGATCGCGCGGATGGACCAGTCGACCGCGTTGTCCAGGTCGGCGTCGGCGAACACGACATTCGCGCCCTTGCCGCCGAGCTCGAGGCTGACCGGCACGAGATGCGCCGAGGCCGCTCGCGCGATGGTCCGGCCCGTCCCGGATTCGCCGGTGAACGTGATGCGGTCCACGTCCGGGTGCTCGGTCAGCGCCTGCCCCGCCGAGTCGGGGCCGTAGCCGTGCACGACGTTGAACACACCGGGCGGCATGCCGGCCTCGAGGGCGAGCCGTGCCAGGAGCGTGGCCGAAACCGGAGTGTCCTCCGCGGGCTTGAGCACGACGGTGTTGCCCCACGCGAGCGCCGGCGCGACCTTCCAGGTCTCCAGCATCAACGGGAAGTTCCACGGCGCGATCGCCGCCACCACACCGGCCGCCTCGAATCGCGTGTAGGTGTGATGGCCGGTGTCCATCGGCAGTACCTCGCCGGTCGACAGCCGCGCATGGTCCGCGAAGAACCGGAAGTTGTGCGCCGCCCGTGGCACGTCGTTGCCCTTGGACTGGGCGATGGGCTTGCCCATGTCGCGGGTGTCGGCGAGCGCGAGCTCGTCGGCGCGCCGCACCACCAGGTCGGCCAGCCGGTGCAGGATCCGTCCGCGCTCGGCGAACCCCATCCGCGGCCAGGGTCCCTCGTCGAACGCCTTGCGCGCGGCGGCGACCGCGCGGCCGGCGTCGCCCTCGCCGCCGAGCGCGACCTGTGCCCACGGCTCACGGGTGAACGGGTCGACCGACTCGAACCGCGCGCCGTCGAGCGACTCGACCTCTTCCCCATCGATCACGTGCGCGTAGAAATCCATCAGCTGCGCCTCTCTCCGTTGTCGGTCGTGCGCTGCTTGTCCGCCGCCGACCCCGCGCCGGTTCGCCGCTCCGCGATCGTCACGTCCCCCGCTGCCCAGTGCGTGGGCGGCACCTCGCGGACCACGACGCGTACGTTCTCCGGCGGCGCCGCGACAGCGCGGACGACCGCCTCGTGTACCTCGTGGACCAGCGACCGGATCTGCTCCGGCGTGCGGCCCTCGACCATGGTTACTTCGACCATCGGCATGTCAGCCTCCCGCGAGGAACACGGAACCGAGATGGGTGAAGTGCGCGGCCATCCTGGCTCCGGGCGGCACGGCGACCGCGTCCGTCATGCCGCCGGTGAGGACGACCCATCCCGGTTCGATCGCACGTCCGCGCCGGCCCAGGTCGTTCGCGGCGAGCGCGAGCGCCTCTGCCGGGTGACCCTGTACGGCGGCGCCGGTGGCCGAGTCGACGACCTGGCCGTCGACCTCTACCAGGCACGCCTCGAGCGCGAGATCGAGCTCCGTCGGCGGCCGGCCCACCGGACCGGTCATGTACAGACCCGACGACGCGTTGTCGGCCACCACGTCGGGGAGGGTGAACCTGAAATCGCGGTAGCGGCTGTCGATGACCTCGACGCCGGCGTGCACGGAACCGACCGCCGCGAGGGCGGTGGCGGCGGTGACCCCGGGCCCGGCCAGCCGCTCGCGCATCACGAACACGATCTCCGGCTCGGCGCGCGGGTGGATCAGCTTGCCCTGCGGGACCGGGGCACCGGCCGGCAGCACCATCGCATCGGTGAGCCACGCGGTGAGCGGCGAGGTGACGTTCATCCGCTGCTGCTTGGCGCGCGAGGTGAGGCCCAGCTTGACGCCGGTCAGCTTCTCCCCGCGGTCGAGCCGACGGCGCAGCGTCTCGTCCTGTACGGCGTAGGCGGTCGCGAGATCGAGGTCCGGCCACTCGTCGGTGATCGGACCACGGTCGGTGCGTGAATCCTCCGCTTCGAGCAGCGCGCCGGCTGCCCGTTCGACGTCCCACGTGCTCATCAGCGTGCTCCCTCGGCGGCGAGTTCGCGTTCCTGGGAAAGCTGCAGCGCGATGTCGATGATCATGTCTTCCTGACCGCCCACGTAGCCGGCCTCGCCGACCCGCTGGAGGATCTCGTGCGCCGGTACGTCGTACCGTTCCGACGCCCGCTCGGCGTGCAGCAGGAACGAGGAGTAGACGCCCGCGTAGCCCTGCACGATCGACGAGCGGTCCATCCACGGCAGCCGCGGGATGAACGGCTTCACCACGTCCTCCGCAGCTGCCATCGCGCCTTGCACATCCACACCGGTGGAGATGTCGAGTCGTTCGAACGTGGCGGCGAGGACCTCGGTCGGCGAGTTCCCCGCGCCCGCGCCGAGCGCGCACAGGGCGCCGTCGATCTGCCTCGCCCCGCCCTGGTAGGCCAGCACCGAGTTGGCGATGCCGAGGGAGAGGTTCTGGTGTCCGTGGAAGCCGACCTGCGCCTGCGCCCCGATCTCGTCCACCAACGCCTTGACGCGGGCCTGGGCATCGGAGAGCACGAGCGCCCCGGCGGAGTCCACCACGTACACGCAGTGCGCGCCCGCATCGACCATGATCCGAGCCTGCTTCGCGAGCTCCCCCGGACCGATCCGATGGGAGAGCATCAGGAAGCCGACGGTCTCCATGCCCAGATCGCGTGCGGCGCCGAAGTGCTGGACCGACACGTCCGCCTCGGTGCAATGGGTGGCGATCCGCGCGACCGACGCGCCGGCGTCGTGCGCCGCCTTGAGGTTCTCGACCGTGCCGACACCGGGCAGCAGCAACACCGCGATCTTCGCCGCCGTCGCCTCGTCGACGGCGGCCCGGATCAGCTGGATCTCGTCGACCTTGGAGAAGCCGTAGTTGAACGACGAGCCGCCCAGCCCGTCGCCGTGGGCGACCTCGATGACCTCGACCCCGGCGCCGTCGAGGGCATGCACGACGCCGCGCACCTGCTCCTCGGTGAACTGGTGCCGCATCGCGTGCGAGCCGTCCCGCAGTGTCGAGTCCGTGATGCGCAGATCGCGAGTCATGCCGTCACCGCCGAGTTCTTCGCGACCGCGAGCAGCTCGCCGACGCGAGCCGCAGCGGCGGTCATGATGTCCAGATTGCCGGCCCATGTGGGCAAGTAGTCGCCGTTGCCGCGCACTTCGAGGAACACTGCGACCCGCGCCTGCCCGGCCCAGATGTCGCGCGGGTCGTCGTACTGCGGCTCCGCGCGCAGCGTGTAGCCCGGCACGTACTGCGCCACATCGGTGACCATCTTGACGATCGACTCGGTGACGGCGGCACGGTCCGCGTCCGCCGGGATCGCACAGAACACCGTGTCTCGCATGATCATCGGAGGGTCGACCGGGTTCAGGATGATGATGGCCTTGCCGCGCTCCGCACCACCGACCTGCTCGATCGCCCGCGCCGTGGTGTCGGTGAACTCGTCGATGTTGGCCCGTGTGCCGGGGCCTGCCGACCGGGACGCGATCGACGCCACGATCTCGGCGTACGCCACGGGCACCACCCGCGAGACCGCGTGCACGATCGGGATCGTGGCCTGCCCGCCGCATGTGATCATGTTGAGGTTCGATGCCGCCAGGTGCTCCTCGAGGTTGACCGGCGGGCAGACCAGCGGGCCGGTCGCGGCCGGTGTCAGGTCCACCGCCTGGATGCCGGCCTCCGCGTACCTCGGGGCATGCGCCAGATGTGCCTTCGCCGACGTCGCCTCGAACACGATGTCCGGCAACTCGTCCTGAGAGAGCAGCCAGTCGACGCCACCTGCCGACGCTTCGACGCCACGCTTGCGCGCGCGCTCCAGCCCGTCCGACGTCGGGTCGACACCGACCATGTAGCGCACGTCGATGTGCTCACTGCGCTGCAGCTTCGCCAGCAGATCGGTGCCGATGTTGCCCGGGCCGACGATCGCGGCCGTCGCCTTCGTCATCCTCGCTCCTTCGTGAAACGCGCGGTCACGCTGCCGAGCCCGGCGAAAGTGGCGGTCACATTGTCACCCTCGGTGACCGGGACCGACGCGGTGACGGAACCGGGAAGCACGACGTGTCCGGCCTGGAGCACGACGCCGTGCGCGCCGACCGTGTTGGCAAGCCACACCAGCGAGGTCAGCGGCGAACCCAGGACCGCTCCGCCGGCGCCCGTGGCCACGAGCTCTCCGTTCTTGTGCAGGTTGCAGCCGGCGAGACGCAGATCCACGGCGGACAGCGGTGCCGGTGTGCTGCCGAGCACCACGCCGGCCGATGACGCGTTGTCCGCAATGGTGTCGAGAATGCCGATCTTCCAGTCCCGGATCCGGCTGTCGATGAGCTCGAGTGCCGGCAGGACGAAGCCGACCGCCGCCGCCGCCTCGGCGACCGTCACACCCGGCCCCTTCAATGGCCGGTCGAGGACGAACGCGACCTCCGGCTCGACCCGTGGCTGAAGGAACCTGTCCGCGGGGACCGGCAGCTGCTCGAGCCAGAACATGTCGTCGAGCAGGTGGCCGTAGTCCGGCTGGTCGACGCCCATCTGCCGCTGCATGGCGGGAGAGGACAGCCCCACCTTGTGCCCCTTGACGGTCGCTCCGGCCGCCAGCCGGCGGCGGATCTGGAGCAGCTGGATCTCGTACGCGTCGTCCAGCGTGAGCCCGTCGTACTTCGCAACCAGCGGGTCCACCGGAACCCGCGTCTCGTAGGCGGACAGCAGCAGGTCGGCCGCCTCCGCCTGAGTGACAGCGTCCACGTGTCACACCACCTCGACTCGCACGGCGTGGATCCCTCGTCGCAGACGTTAGGAGAGGAGGAACCGACGGGGACGGCCCCGTTCCTGAATGCGGAACGGGCCATGGGCAGACGTGCTGTCAGCGAGGCGGGGCAGGCAGCAACGCGGATATCGCCGCGGCCGCCGCCAGCACTTCTCGCGCGGTGCGCTCCACGTCCGGCTCGCCGATCGACACGACGCCGACGCTGGCCTCGGCGGGAAGCCGGCCGACCGTGACGGGTGCGGCCAGCCCCCACGCCCCTGACTCCAGCTCCCCCCTGGTCACCGAGTATCCGCGATCGCGGGCCGCGGTGACCGCCGGACGCTCCTCCGGCTCCGGCGGGCGCCCTGCCAGGATCGCGATCCCCGACGCGCCCCGGTCAGCGGGATGGCGCAGGCCCGCGCGGTATGCCACGTGCGCGAGCGAGCGCGTCGGCTCGACGACGGAGACGACCACGGCTTCGCTGCCCTCGAGGGCGGTGACGAACGCCGTCGCCCCGGCGGCGTCGGCGAGTCGACGCAGCTCGGCCGCGGCCGCCTCCCGCAACCTCGGTCGCACCGCGAGCGCGAGCTCGACCAGCCCGAGCCCGAGCTGATACCGCCCGGACCCGGCCCGCGTGACGATCCGCTGCCCGGTCAGCGCGCCGAGCATCCGGCGTACGGCGTTGCGGTCCAGCCCGAGCAGCCGCGCCAGCTCGGCCAGGCCCAAGCCATCCGGATACTCGCTCAGCGTCCACAGGATGCGCAGCCCCGAGTCGAGCGTCTTCGCCCCAGTGGGCTGCCCGCCGGTCACCCGGCTCCCAGCGGTCGACTCGGCGTGAAGCTCAGCGGCAGATGCTTGATGCCGTTGATGAAGTTGGACACCAGCCGGTCCACCGGCCCGGCCGGCTCCAGGTCGGGCAGCCGCCAGAGCACCTCCCGGTACAGGGCGCGCAGTTGCAGACGAGCGAAGTGCGCGCCGAGGCAGACATGCGGACCGTCCCCGAACGCGATGTGGTGGTTCGGTGAGCGGGTGATGTCGAAGCGCATCGGGTCGTCGAACCGCCGCTCGTCGAAATGGGCGGAGCAGTGGAACACCACCACCTTGTCACCGGCGCGGATCCGCCGCCCCGCCAGCTCGACGTCGGCACTCGCGGTGCGCCGGAAACTGAGCACCGGCGGGTGCCAGCGCAGCGCTTCCTCGATCGCCGAGTCGAGCAACTCCGGGTGTTCCAGCAGCAGTCGCCGCTGCTCCGGGTGGTGTACGAAGGCCAGTACGCCGCCGGGACCGGCGCTGCGGACGGTGTCGTTGCCGGCCACGCAGAGCAGGAAGAAGAACATCTCCAGCTCCGGGTCGGTCAGCCGGTGCCCGTCGACGTCCGCCGTGGCCAGCGTGGTCATGATGTCGTCCGCCGGATGCCGTCGCTTGAACTCGGCCAGCTGCTGGGCGTAGGCGAACATGTCCCGGAGCATCGCGGGGGAGCGGGGATTGACCGGCTTGCCGTCCGGACCTCGGACCACCTCGGCGTGCTCGGGATCCTGGTAGCCGATCACCCGGTTCGTCCACTCCAGCAGCATCCGGCGATCGGACTCGGGGACGCCCAGCAGATCCGCGAGATTGCGCAGTGGGAAGTCGTCCGTGATGTCGACCGGCAGGTCGCACTCGCCGCGTTCGACCACGGCATCGACCAGGCGGCGGGCCCGCCCGGCGACGTCGGCGGCGAACTGCTCGATCCGGCGCGGGCTGAACGCCCGGCCGACGATCCGCCGCAGCCGCATGTGTTCCGGCGGATCGAGGTTGAGGATCATCCGCCGGATGAACGGCAGATCGGCCGGGTCGGGGTCGCGGATCTGCGTCGCCCCCAACCAGGATGAGAACTCCGCCGGCGACCTGAGAACGCGCAGGACATCCGCGTAGCGGGTGACCGCCCAGAACCCCGGCCCGGCCGGCCAGTCGCCGACCTCGTGTTCCACCTGCCAGCTCACCGGGTTCTCGTCGCGGAGCCGTCGGAAGGCCTCGTGCGGAATCCCGGCCGCGTAGGCCCGTGGGTCGAAGACGTTCGGAGCGCTCGTGCCCTCGCTCGTCACCGCGGTCATCGGGCGAGGAACCGTTCGACCGCGGAGGCCAGCGCGACAGGGACTTCGTCGACGGCGTAGTGACCGGCGTCCGCGAAGACCTGCAGCTCGGCATGGGGGTACCACTTCAGCCAGGTCTCCCGCATCACATCGGGGGACAGCGCCGGGTCCTGCCCTCCGGCGACAACGAGCACCGGGACCTCGCTGCCCTGGATCCGCTCGTGGAAGTCGGTTCGTGCCCAGGAGTCGAGGTAGGCGCGGAACGCCGGGACCGAGGTACGGTCCACCGAGCGGCGCACCATCGCATCCAGCCAGGTGCCGGTCAGCCGGCTGCCCGTCGTGAAGTCGATGATCGCCCGCCGGTTCCCGGGCTCCTCGGCGGCGTCGGCGAACAGCTGCCAGCTCTGGTCGTCGAACGGCACGCCCGAGGCGGGGACGGGTGACACACCGACGATCGAGCGCACGCGCTCGGGAGCGATCAGCAGGGCCGCCTGCGCGGCCATGCCCCCCATCGAGTGGCCGAGCAGTGAGAACTCCGGCCAGCCGAGGTCGTCGGCCACGGCGAGGGCGTCCCCGGCGATCTCCTCGACGGTGTAGTCGCCCTCGACGTCCTTCGCTTCGCCGTATCCGCGGTAGTCCAGGAACGCATAGGTGAACGCCGTCTCGTCCAAGTGCGGGCGCAGGCCGTCGAAGCTGGTCCGGTCGCCGAGCCAGCCGTGCAGCGCGATGACGCGGTGCGGGCCGCGGCCGTGGAGCTCGTAGGGGAGAACCTGTCCTGTCACGATCGCCTCCTGGTGATCACATAATGAGCGTTGCGCTCACTATGTGACGAGAATCGGAAAGGTGCCCCGGGACGGGCAACGCTCGTTCCGGACACAGGAACACTCGACTGCCGCGGCGAAGGAACGCGGTGCCGGCGCGATGCCGTCACCGCGAGGGCGTGGCCCCGCGGAGCCCGGGGCGGTCAGAGGCAGAGGACGCGGCTCAGCTTGCGCGCCGCCTCCGTGACCAGGCGTGCGGAGCGTTCGATGCCGTCGCCGTCGATCCGAGTCGGAGCGACGATGGAGATGGCCGCCCGAGCGCGCCCCGCATGGTCGCGGACCGGCGCGGCCACGGACGTCAGTCCGACGGACGCCTCGTCCCGGTTGACCGCGACGCCGCGCCGCCGTATCTCGTCGAGCGCACGATCCCAGGCCATCGGGGTGCGGATGGTGGACGAGGTGAGCACGGGGAATCCGGCCTCACGTCGAAGCTGGGCGAGCATGGGATCGAACGCGGCCATCACTTTGCCCGAGCCGGTGCAGTGTGCCGGCAGCCGGCGCCCGATGTCAGCGAACAGCTGCACGCCGTTCAACGACGGCAAGCGCTCCACGTAGAGGACGTCGGGGCCTTCCGGCACCGACAGGTGAATCGTGCAGCCGGTGCGCTGCCGCAGCTCTTCGAGCATGGGCAGCGCGGCCTGCCGGACCCGGAAGCGGCCTGCCGCCAGCAGGCCCAGCTCCAACAGATGCAGCCCCAGCCGATACCGCCCGGTCTGGGGGTTCTTCTCGATCAGTCCGCGCGTGCACAACGTGGTGAGCAGCCGGTGGGCGGTGCTCTTCGCGACCCCCAGCCGCCGGGCGATGTCCGAGACCCCCAGCTCGTGGGCGGTCCCGAAACAGTCCAGCAGTTCCAGCGCGGTCGCAACCGATTTCAGTCCGCCGTCGACACCGGAGCGGTCCATGGGGGTGTTGGTCGTCTCGGGCACCGTCACTGGCCCACCACCTGCGTGGGTACGGCAACGGCCGGCGGGAGGGGCCGGGCGGGAATCCGGGTGGTTCTCGCGGTATCACCACCGGCAGCTACGGGCGGGAGTCGGTACGGCCGGCCGGTGCGCATGACGTGCCTCCGAGATTGGTTGACGTCATTTCAGATGCCGTAGGGCCAGGCGGAAGCGGGGTGTTCGCCGGGCGTCGCCAGGCCTCGACTGGCTAAAACGTAAACCTCCGCAGGCAAGGTGGAGAACGAGTGCGACGACACCTCTGCCTCCCGGGGACGAAAACATCCCCCGGCATTCGTCCTTGCGAGACAGGAACGTGCGCGTGTCCGGCAGAGACGAGCTGCTCCTCGCGCTCTTCATCCGGGACCTCCGGTGAATCAGCCGTTCCGCAAGAAGGAACGTCTGGCGCGGACGGGCCGGCGTCCCGTCCATGCTGAGCATCGCCACGAAGAGCACTGCCCGTGGCGGGCGCGGACCCGCTGCCGGATGCGAGTACCGGCGGATGCAGGCCGATGCCGTCGGTGACGAGAAGGGAGAACCCATGCCGGGCCTTGCCCGTTCCGAGTGGTACGACCTCACCCGGGACATGAATTGGAAGCTCTCCTACGTCGAGGAGGACCAGGCGTGGCCTGAGAACCTCTCGAACAGCTTCGGTGTTCCGGCCGAGAGCTGGTGGACGTGGGACGAGCCCTACAAGATCACCTACTCCGAGTACGTCCACAACCAGGTCGGGAAGGACGCCGGGGTGTTCTCGGTGAACAACGTCGTCGGGCGATCGCGGCTGTTCGACGACCTGGACCCGGGCTGGAAGGCGGCGATCACCGCCCACTACGGAGCCATCCCGATCGGGGAGTACCTGGCGGGCATCGCGGAGGCGCGGATGGGCCGCTTCGGCCGAGCCGCGGCCTGGCGCAACATGGCCACCTTCGGCTGCCTCGACGAGACCCGTCACGGCCAGCTGCAGACGTACTTCCCGCACCAGCTGCTGTCCAAGGAGCCGCGGCTGGACTGGGCCCACAAGACGTTCCACACCAACGAGTGGGGCGCCATCGCGGCGCGGAGCCTGTTCGACGACATGTTCACCGCCAACGACGCGGTGTCCACGGCCATCCAGCTCACCTTCACCTTCGAGACCGGCTTCACCAATCTCCAGTTCCTCGGCATGGCGGCCGACGCGATGAAGGTCGGCGACATCGACTTCGGCGCACTCATCTCGTCCATCCAGACCGACGAGGCCCGGCATGCCCAGCAGGGTGAGCCGACGATCAAGGTGCTCGTCGAGAACGGCAAGAAGGACGTCGCCCAGAAGCTCGTCGACCACATGTTCTGGCGGACGTGGAAGGTCTTCTCGCTGCTGACCGGTCTGTCGATGGACTACTACACCCCCCTCGAGCACCGGTCGCACTCGTTCAAGGAGTTCATGGACGAGTTCATCATCAAGCAGTTCCTCGACCAGTTCCGTGACTTCGGTCTCGAGAAGCCGTGGTACTGGGACGAGCACTTCTCCACCGAGCTGAACTGGCTGCACCACGCCTACCACCTCGGCGTGTACTTCTGGCGCCCGACCGTGTGGTGGAACCCGGACGCCGGCGTATCCCCCGAGGAGCGGGACTGGCTGGAGGAGAAGTACCCCGGCTGGAACGACACGTTCGGCAAGTACTGGGACGTCATGGCCGGCAACGTCCGCAAGGGACGGCCCGAGCTGACCCTGCCGGAGACCTTCCCGATGGTCTGCAACATGTGCCACATCCCCGTGTGCACACCCTCCGGCTACCTGACCGGTCACCTGGACAACCCGGCACCCCTGCTGCTCGACCTGGACGGCCGCCGCTACACCTTCTGCTCCGAACCCTGCAAGTGGGTCTTCGAGGAGAGCGCGGACCGCTTCAAGGGCCACCTGGGCATCGTGGACCGCTTCCTGGGCGGACTGATCCAGCCGCCGACGATGGAGGGCGCTCTCGCCTACATGGGTCTCTCCCCCGAGGAGATGGGGCAGGACGCGACCGACTACGAGTGGGCCCACGCGGGTTCACCGGTCAAGCTCGCCGCCTCGTAGTAGCCACCGCCCAGGTGGTGTCCGGTGAGTCACCGGACACCCGACTGGACCAATCCGCATTCGGGCACCGGATTCCGCTTCCGGGTTCCGCGACGCCGGACCCCGGAACCGGAAAGAGAGAAAGGCTGACCATGGCTCTGTTTCCCGTGCAGGGCATATTCGAAGGCGACTTCGTCGTCGTCCTCGTGCCCATTGACGACACCGACCCGATGACGGTCGTCGCCGAGAAGATTGCCCATCACGTGGTGGACCGGCGGGTGGCGCCGCAGGAGCGCCCCATGCGGGTGCGCCACCAGGGGCAGTTCCTGCCTCCGGAGGCGACGGTCGTGGACGCGGGCGTGGCGCCGCTGGACGTGCTGGAAGTCCTCTACTCATGACCGGCGAGATCCGGTGGGTGAGCGCCGTTGAGCGAGAGGAGCTCTGGGAGGGCGACATCCTCGACGTCGAGGTCGAGGACGAGCAGGTTCTGCTCGTGCACCTGGCCGGCGGTGACGTCAAGGCCTACCAGGGCATGTGCCCCCACCAGGAAGTTCTGCTGGCCGACGGCAAGTGGGACGAGGATTCGGCCGTCCTGCTGTGCGGTGGCCACAACTGGGAGTTCGACATGAAGACCGGCGCCGGGCTCAACCCGACCGGATGCCGGCTGTACGAGTACCCCGTCCGGGTCACCGAAGACCAGATCAAGGTCGGTATCCCCCAGGACGGCCTGCGGCACCACAACCGGTTCCAGGCCTAGTGAGGAAGAGCATCCATGGAGCAGACACACGTGAAGATGGTGGGGCCGGTGATCCGCGGGCTTGATGCCAACCTGGCGGACGCCGTGATCGCTGCCATCGAGACGGACAACCCCGGCGCCGACGTCGACGTGGACGACCAGGGCGGATACATCCGCATCGGCGTCCCGCAGCGCTGCCGCATCACCCGGGCGAGCCTCGAAGACGCACTGGGCCGCAAGTTCAACCTTCCTGAACTCGAGCCCGCGCTCTCGGGCTTCGCCGGCCGGATGAAGCTCACGGACGACGAGGTCGTCTGGTACCTCGAAAGGCAGGACTGACCATGGCGACGAGAGAGCGCCGACCGGCGAAGACCTGGACCCTGCTCGGCGACGTCAAGCGCAAGCCGAGCAGCTACGAGGTGACCGCGGCGAAGTTCCACTACCACTTCCGTCGGGAGCCGGCCCCGTTCGAGATCGACCAGCGAGCGCCGATCAACGAGTGGTACACGACATACCGGGAGGGCTCGCCGCTCAACGTCGACGACTGGGAGCGGTTCCGTGACCCGCACAAGCTCACCTACACGGACTACGTGGCGCGCCAGCACGACCGGGAGACCTACCTCGACCTGCTCATCGACCAGCACGAGGACACCAACACCGCCGCCGGTCTCGACCCCGCGTGGGTGAGCACCCTCCGGCGCCTGTACGTGCCGGTCCGGTTTCCCTTGCACGTCCTGCAGATGCACGGTCTGTACGTCGGGCAGATGGCGCCGTCCTCCTTCATCACCAACTGCGCCAACTTCCAGGCCGCGGACGAGATGCGCCGTACTCAGCGCATCGCCTACTGGACGAAGGTGCTGTCCAACGCGCACGGCGAGGAGCTCGCGCAGACGTCGACGGCACGCGGCGCCTGGGAGGACGACGCGGCGTGGCAGCCGCTTCGCGAAGCTCTCGAGCTGCTGCTGACGACGCACGACTGGGGCGAGGCGTTCACCGCTCTCAACCTGGCCGTGAAGCCGACCGTGGACACGCTGCTGAACTCGCAGTTCGCCGGCCTCGCCCGCCGCAACGACGACAACTTCCTCGCGCTGCTGTTCGCCGACTTCGAGCTCGACAGCCGGCGCAGCCGGGACTGGACCGCCGCCCTCGTTCGGTACGCCCTGGAGCGCCGGCCGGAGCTTCGTGACGTTCTGGGGGGCTGGCTCACCGCCTGGCAGCCGCGAGCACGGAAGGCGGTCGAATCCCTGGCCCTGATATTCGAGACCGCTCCTCGGCCCGTGCCCGCGGACCAGGTCGTCGGCGCGGTGGAGGAGCAGCACCGCGCACTCCTCGACGCCTGCGGCCTCTGATCCCATGACGGCGCGGACCCACCGGGTCACCCTGGCGAACACGGGTGAGGCGTTCGAGGTCTGCGAAGGCGACCGGATCCTCGCCGCCGCACGGCGTGCGGGGATCTGGCTCCCCTTCGAATGCGGCTGGGGCAGCTGCGGGACCTGCAAGGTGACCGTCGTCGAAGGCGAGGCCGACCTGCTGTTCCCGGAAGCCCCCGCGGTGAATCCCCGGGACGCGAGGCGGCGGCGCATGGTGACCTGCCAGAGCACGCCGACCTCCGATCTGGTGATCAAGCCATCGTGGGCCGGCGACCAGCCCCGCGCCGAGCTGCCGACCGCGGACCACCGCGCGCGGCTCGTGGAGGTCGAAGAGCTGGGGCCGGAGATCCGCAGGTTCCGCTTCCGGCTCGAACGCGAGGCGGTGTACCGCGCGGGGCAGTACGCCCTTCTCGAGATCGCGCCCGGACTGCGACGCTGCTACTCGATGTCCGGCCTGCCCGGTTCCCCGGTCGTCGAGTTCATCGCCAAGCGGTACGAGGACGGTCCGGGCAGCGAGCAGCTGTTCGTCCTGCCCCTGGGCTGCCACATCCCGGTCGAGTTGCCGTACGGCGACATGTGGCTCAGGGACGGCGACCGCCCCGTCGTCCTCCTGGCCGGAGGCACCGGTATCTCCCCGGTCCTCGCGCTGCTGCGGCAGCTTGCGGCAGCCGGTGACCGACGCCCGGTCCACGTCTTCTACGGCGCGACCACCCGTGCGGAACTGGTCTGCTGGGACGAACTCCGGGCCTTGGCCGAAGGCCTGCCCGACGGCAGTCTCCGCGGGGCGCTGCTGAAGCCGGACACCGACTGGGACGGCGCGACGGGGTTCGTCACCGACGCCCTCTCGCCGTACGCGGACGGTCTGGCCGACAGCGACATCTACCTGGCCGGCCCCCCGCCCATGGTCGACGCCGTTCGCGCGCTGCTGCGTGAGCAGGGGGTCCAGGTCGATCGGGTCCACTACGACAGCTTCGGGTGACACCACCGAGTCTCCCGCGAAGCCGAGTGTGCACAAGGAAACCTGCAACCAAGGCGAACTCTGACGCCAACGGAGGTGTGGAGAGCATGGCCGACCAACTGAAGCTGTTCTCATCCGAATGGTGCGCCGCCGCCAAGGAGGCGGTCAACCGTACGTAACCTCGCCCTCCTCCTCGACGAAACGGCCGCACGCGCCCAACGCATCGAAGCCAAACTCCACCCGCTGCTCCTGATCCCCGCACCCGACAACCGCTGATCCACACAAAATCCCGTCCTCCGCTCTCACCCCGAGAGCGGAGGACGAGGTGGAGGTGGGCAGCGGTTACGGGTGGCAGATCCGCCTCATGTGCATCGTGGACCATTCCGGCCCACGCATACGCTGAACCGCCCGTCGAAGGCCGCGGACACCGTGGCACCAGGGGCCAGCGGTACGGCGGGGGTCAGCCCGCCGGTGATGATGAGGTCCCCGGGCTCGAGCCGGCCGCCGCGGGCAGCCAGTTCGCCCGCGAGCCAGGCCACCGCGTCCGCGGGATGCCCCATCGCAGCCGCCCCCGTGGCTTCGGAGACCAGCCGGCCGTCGCACGCCAGCACGACGTGCACTCCGGCGAGGTCACCACACCCCTTCAGTACCGGTCCGAGCACGACAAAGGCGGCCGACGAACCGTCAGCCGTATTGTCCTCGATCCGAAACCTGTAGTCGCGCCACACCGGGTCGACGACCTCGAGCACGGCACGGGTCTGCGCACAGGAGGCCAGTACCTGATCCCGCGTCGCGCCCGGCGGAACCGGTTCCGAGAGGATTACAGCGATCTCCGGTTCGACCCGGGGTGGACGACTCCGTCACCGATGACGTCCCCGTCGCGCAGCACCATGCGATCGGTGAGCGGCGCGAAATTCGGTCGGTCGACACCCATCTGCTCGCGCATCGCGAGCGAGGTGTAGCCGAGCTTCCAGCCGACCCGTCGCTCCCCGCGCTCGATCCGAGCGGACAGAACACTCGCTTGGATCGCATATGCCTCGTCGAGCGTCAGCGACGTCTCGTCGGAGATCGGGTCCAGCAGCCGGCCGTTGTGCCGCGCCGTGACGATCACATCGGCCCACAGCCGCATGCTCTTCTCCGTTTTCATTCGCCGGCGGGTATTCGCTCAGGGCCGATGGGTGGTTTCCGGCCTCGAAGCGACCTGTGGTGCCGCAGCCGCCGCACCGCGTTCGGCGACCAGCCGGTCCTCTTCGGTGCTTCCCCCCGAGACACCGACCGCCCCGACCACCTCGCCGTCGACGACGACGGGCACACCTCCGCCGAAGACGACGAGGCGATCGGACTTCACCATGCCGTGCAGCAGGGCGGGTTCGTCCTTGATGAGGTCGAACCACTCGTGCGTCGGCAGGCCGAACGCCGCCACCGTGTACGCCTTGTCCTGAGCCAGCTGCGCCGACAGCAGTGGGGCACCGTCCATCCGGCCGAACGCCAGCAGATGACCCGCCCGGTCGGCCACCGCGACGCACATGGGGACACCGAGCGACGACGCCCCGGCCACGGCGGCGTCGACCGCGCTCTGCGCCGCGTCCAGACCGATGGTGCGGGCGTTGATCAGCGCCGTCATACTGCTCTCCTCTGAGTGCTCAGGTTGCCAGGAAGTCGGACACGAGCCGGTTGAACTCCGTGCTCCACTCGATCTGCGTCCAGTGCCCGCACCTGCCGAAGACATGCAGTTGCGAACGCTCGATGAGCTGGTGCAGGCGCAGTGACGCCTCCAGCGGGATCACCTTGTCGTCACGCCCGTGTACCAGGAGTGCCGTGTGCGGCAGCCGCGCGATCTCGTCATCCGGTGTCGCGAGCGCGTCCACCCAGCGCTGCCGCGGCGCCGGGAACATCGATGCGAACGCCTCCTGGAAGCCCGGCTGAATGCTGGCCCGGTAACGCACCTCGGCGAGTTCGTCGGTCAGTAGCTCACGCGAGTGGGCGAACACGTCGAGGATGCGCCGCATGTTCTCCACCGACGGCCGGTATCCCCAGACCGCGTCGAGTCCCGGTGTGATCGGGAACGGCACGCCCACGCTGCCCATGAGCACCAGGCGGTTCACCCGGTCCGGGTGCCTGGCAGCCGTCCGCAGCGCGACCGCACCGCCGAAACTGTTGCCGACCAGCGAAACGCGCGGCATTTCCATCGCGTCGAGGAACCCGACGAGCTGGTCGACCCACGTCGACATGTCGTACGTGACGCCGGCCGGGCGCTCGGTGTAGCCGAAACCGACCATATCGGGGGCGAGCACGCGCAACCGCCGGGCCAGCGCCGGCATCGTCAGCCGCCAGTTGGCGTACGCCGTGACTCCCGGCCCCGATCCGTGGACGAGCACCACGGGCTCGCCCGACCCGGCCTCGAGGTAGTTGGTGCGTATGCCGCTCGCAACCACCGACGAGCCGATCTCGGGCTGCTGCTTCTCCACCGTCGTCACGGACGTCACCTCTTGAGCAGCGGGCTCTTGAGACCGCCGTTCGCCTTGTCGGACTCGTCGAAGAAGTCCTCGCGGTAGATGTCGCGCGGGAACAACCTCTTGCTCATCAACATCTTGATCGCCGCGTCCACCATCGGCGGCGGCCCGCAGACGTAGGCGACACGGCCCCGGCAGCCGGCCATATCGCGGTCGAGCACCTCGGTCACGAGCCCTGCCTCGAAGCCGCCCACCTGCTCCTCCGACAGACACGGCCGGTAGCGGAACCGCTCCGGGTGCTCCTGCTCGAGCCTGCGGAAGAAGCCGACGTCGTAGAGCATGTCCAGGCGGCGCGCCCCTTGATAGAGCGTCAGCCGCTGCTCGCCCTCGCGGGACAGGACGTGCCGGATCATCGACTTGATCGGAGCCAGCCCGGTGCCGCCGGCGATGAGGATCGCCGGCTCCTCCCGCGTCTCGCGGAAGAAAAACCGGCCGTACGGGCCGGAGAGCCGCAGCTGGTCGCTGACGGCCAGGTCCTTGAACACCCAGCCGTCGGTGGCACGCCCGCCCGGCACGCGGCGGACATGCAACTCGATGCGGCGTGGCTCGCCGGGCGGGTTGGCCATCGAATATGTCCTGGTCACCTCGGTGCCAGGGACCGACACCTGCAGGTACTGCCCCGGGTTGAACGCGATGTCGTCATCGAGGTCCACGATCAACCGCCGGGTATCGCGTGCACAGTCCTCGATGCCGGCGACCACGCCGGTGAAGTCGCGGACCGGATGGGTGGTGATGCCCTCCTCGACGTCCACGTCACCCTCGACCGTGACGTCCGACCGGGGCCGGGCGCAGCACAGCAGGGCCTTGCCCTCGTCCCGCTCGAACTCCATGAGTGCGAAGGCCGAGGCCTCCCCGTGGTCCACGTCGCCGTCCAGCACCTCTGCCTTGCAGGTGCCGCACGTGCCATGGGTGCAGGCGTGCGGCAGCCACACGCCGGCGCGCAGGCAGGCATCGAGAATCGTCTGGTCCTCCCGGCAGGAGACTTCCTTCCCGAGCGGCTCAACGGTGACGGTGTACGCAGCAGACATCGCACATCCTCCGGCGAGGGGTGGGGTGCGCAGCCGGGAGCGGGGGAGCGCCCCCGGTCACGCGAGTCATCGGGTCAGGTGAGGACGGTGGTGAACCGCTCGTTCAGTTCGCGGCTGATGTAGAAGATGCCCTTCGCGAGCTGGTCCGGCGTCCAGGTGATGGTCGGGAAGTCGGGGTAGGTGATGTAGCCGCCCGAGAAGACCTCGTTCCGGTTGCCCGACGGATCGAAGAAGTAGATCGTCTCGCCGCGGGTGATGCCGTGCCGGGTCGGCCCCACGTCGATGGACACGTCGTCCATCGAGAACAGGTCACCGGCGTGACGGATCTCGTTCCAGTCGTTGAGCCAGTAGGCGAAGTGGTGCAGCTTGCCGTTGGGACCCTTGATGAACGCGATGTCATGCGGGGTGTTCGTGCAGAACATCCACGAGCCGATCAGATCGGCGTCCTTGTCCAGCCCGGTGACGACGCGCTCGGAGGGCTTGAAGTCGAGGCACTCGGCGAAGAACCGCTCGAGCGTCGCAGGGTCCTCACAGGCGACGAGCGCGTGGTCGATGCGCGGCACACCGACGCCGACGAGGTGGCGCGGGAACGGGTCGGGGTTGAGCGACCCGGTCTCCGTGCCGGCGAAGTCCATCTCGGAGTACAACTCGAGCACGTGCTCCGACGGCAGCACGACGCGGATGCCGTCGCCGACGGAGAGGTTCTCGCCCTTGCTCATCCGCTCGGTGACCGCGCCGAAGGACTGGATGCGGTTCTCGAACCTCGCGATGTCGTCGGGCGTCTCGCACTTGTAGCCGAGCTTGACCAGCCCGACGCCGCCTTCTTCGAGGACGACCGAGTGGTGGTCGTACTCGTCCCACGCCTTGAGGAACAACTTGCCCGGCTCCTCGGCGACGACCCGCATCCCCAGGGTGTCGACGTAGTGCCTCCGGGACTCCTCGAGGTCCGTGACACGCGTGTGCACGTACCCCAGTCGCATGACACCCATCAGTTCCTTCCCTTCTGTTCGGAGGTGTTGCCGCTCGACCCGCCCTGGACCGCTGCCGCCAGGAACGGCGCCACGCATCGCAGCCGGTCGTCCTCGCGGAGGCGGATCACCGAGTCGGCGACGGGGACCGCCCGGCAGGACAGACACGCACCGGCGGCACGCTCGTCCGGAGTGAGAACCTCGGCGGACACCGTCACCGGGTAGTCGACCTCGCCCTCGACGAGGTCGACCTTGCAGATCCCGCAGCCGCCGCGCTTGCAACCGACGCGGTAGGCATAGCCGGAGCGGAAGAGCCCGCTGAGGATCGGCTCGCGCTCGCGCAGTTCCACCGTCACGTCCGCTCCGGCCACGGTCAGTCGCGCCACGTCACACCTCGAAGGTGAGCAGGCTCTTGTGCCCGACGCCCAGATCGGCAAGCGACCGGTGCGGCTCGGGCGACAAGGGCGCGTCGTCGAGCGTCCAAGAGCGAGCCGAACCCGGTACGAAGCCGGGGTCCGACGCGGCCCACGGCTCGACCACTCCGGCGATGAAGTCAGCCCATGCCATGGCCTTCGGTGCGCGGAAGCAGGCCGCAGCGCAGAACGTCATGTTGTTCCGCCAGAGCACGTGCACGAGCTGGTCCTCGCCGTACAGCTCCTGCCGGGAGCGAGAGGGGAACTCGTACGCTCCGATCGATCGCACCGCCATCGTGCTCAGCTCCCCTCAGCCGTCGAAGCGGCGGCCGGCTCGCTCGTGTGCCAGCGCTGCCAGTCGAGGTGGTCGAGCGACCCGATGTACTCGCCGTTGTCACCGTCCTGCAGGCCGTACCAGGCGAGGACTTCGGGCACCGAGGGGCCGCCGCAGTTGCCCTGGTAGATCTGGTGCACCGGCATCCAGGCCTGGACGTACTTCTCCGGCTCCCGGTCGAAGACCCACTTGCAGCCGTCCGAGCAGAAGTCGAACCGTTCGCCGTTGTGGACGCTGTGCCGCTGGCAGAGCGTCCTGGGGTCACCGGGTTCGGTGAACACCATGGGGATCTGGCAGGTCTGGCACAGCTGAGGCAGCCCCTGGAAGAAGAACCGCCCGCCACCGTCGACGATCTCCTGCGCCCTGTCCCAGCGCGGCTTGTAGAGCGTGGGGAACGTGTCCGGGTACTGCTCGGCCAGCCACGCCTGCTCGCCGGCCTCGGGCACGGTGGTCGTGAACCCCGCGGCGAAGGAGAAGGAGTACAGCGTCCAGTAGACCTGGTGACTCAGCACGTCCTTCTCGCCGACCGCGTGCTCGACGTGGCGCGGCGGCCTGATGCCGTAGAACTCCAGGTCCTTGAAGAGGCCGCCCAGCATCTGCTCCTCGAAGTAGAGCTCGAACGCCTCCTTCCAGCTCATCACCTTCCGGGGAAGCATGTAGTCGAGCATTCCGGCGACGAGCGCGGTGACCCGGTACCCGCGCCAGAACCACTTGTCGATCCACTCCTGCACGATCGGGACGTTGTCCTCGTCCTGCTCGAGCAGGAACTTGATGGCCTCGAGGCCCAGCGTCATGTGACGGCTCTCGTCGCTCTGCGCGGAGAAGCCGAAGGTCATCGACGGCAGATCGCCGTTGAAGCTGGCACCGCTCATGAACGGGACGAACAGCAGATTGGTCAGCAGGTACTCGAACGAGAACCCGATGGCGATGAGGAACTCGAACGGCCCGGCCGAGATCGCGTCGTCGAAGAACGACTTCGGCACCGAGAGGTACCACACGCGGTCGTGCATCTTGCTCCACGAGTGCAAGCCACCGTAGTACTTGTTGTAGTTCGACAGCGTGTGGATCTCGGTCTGCAGATGACGCAGTTCGTCTATCGACTGGCACAGCGCGGCGAACCGCGGGCCGGGTCCGTTGAAGTGGCGGGCGAGATAGGCGAAGTTGCGGTGCGCCTGGTACTCCAGCGGAGTCACGCCCTGCAGGAACAGCTTCATCGCATTCAGGTAGCGGGCGTCCGAGAGCGTGAGGTGACCCTGCGACTGCGCGAAGCCGTCGAGCACGGCGTAGAGCCGTTTGTCCTTCTCCGCCTGGTACTTGCAGTATGCGTCGATCGTGAGCCGGAACGGGTCCTCCCACTTCGACCAGTCGTGAATCTTGATGCCCTCGAACCTCGTGTGCGGGAACAGTTGGTCCTCGCTCACGTAGGACGGCGCCCAGTCGAGGTCACGCGTCAGCGCCGAGTAGCGCTGCTTCATGGAGAGCTTCTTGGTGTTGGCCATCGTCGGTCGGCTCCTCAGTGGTCCCACTTGATGACGATTTCGTCGTCATCCCACTCGGCGATGTGGCCGTAGTACGAGACGATCGCGAGCTGGAACTCGTGGGTCTCCCACGGGCGGCCGAGCAGGTCCTCGACGGTTTCCCGGCGGACGACGAGGCGTCCGGGGGCCTGGATCTTCACGAGTCCGGGCAGGTAGCTGACGGTGGCGTCCTGGTTGTCACGCTCGATCGCCTCGACGACGCGACGGGTGTCCTCCGTGGACTCCTGAAGATCGACGCCGACCTTGCGGACACCGGTGGATGGGGTGGTCATGCCGTCTCCTCGGAGTTCGTCGCGGTCTCCTGGCCCATGTCCAGCGCGGCGGTGAGCTCTTCGGCCGCCAGCCGCACGGCGTCGACGGCGTTCGCGTCGACGACTCGGTCGATCGCGGCGGCCAGCGCGGTGACCGCCTCGATGACCTGCGGCAGACGCGCGGCCACGATGCTTCCGAGTACCGTGCGATTGGCGGCGGCGTGCTGCTCGTCCGCGAGCCACGCGGCGGTCAGCGCGTCGACCCAGCGACGGTGGTCGGCGAACCAGGCGGTGAAGTGCTGCGCCACGAGGCTGTACGCCCCGGCGCCGCTGAACAGGGCAGCCTCGTCGAGGTGGTGGTACAGCAGCGGGTAGAGCAGCCGGTCGACGAGGTCGAATCCGATGACCCCGGTGGCCCAGTCCGGCTCGATCAGCAGTTCCTCCACCAACCGGCGCAGGCCCTGCATGCTGTCGTCGTCGACCCACGCCCGCTTCGCGTCGGCGAGAGCGTCCGCCGTGCCACCCGCGGCCGCGATGCCCACGCGGCTGAGCAGCTGCGCGTTGCCGATGCGGTCGAAGGCGGCATACGACAGGCACTGTTCCACCGTCGTGCCGTACGCGAACCTGGCGCCGTTCACGGTCACCAGCTGCGCACCGGATTCGTAGTGGCGCAGGGGCACCATCAGCCGGGTCACCAGCGTGCGCCAGCTCTCCGGAAGCCGGTCGAACAGGTCGTGCTTCTCGAGGTACTCCAGTGTCTTGCCGAACGCATCGTGCAGCTGCGCCCGCGACGTGACATACGGCGCGTAGTAATACTGCCGGGGGTCGGTGAAGGAGTACGGATCGGTCAGCTTCAGCGCGGAGTAGTCCTCGTCATACAGCTCGTGCGCCGGGTCCCACAGGGGGCGGTAGTGGAAGTGCTCCGTCGCCTGCACGTCGATGGTGCCTTCCTCGTACCGGGTCGCCGTGCGGTCGCCGTACCGGTCGATGAGGTTCTGGAACGTCTTGCGCCGCGGCTCGATCACCTGCTGGCGCAGCTCGTACTGCACGCTTCCTCCTTGGGTTGACTGTGACTGTGTGCCGGCCCCCAGCGGGCCCGCCGCGGCGTCCCGCGAGGGGGAACGGATCCGCTCAGCCAGTCGGCCCGCCGGCGACGTCCGGATCGACAAGGAGCAGGAGGAGCAGCGTCTCCACCTCCTGCGGGCCGGACAACTCCCGGGGCTGGCTGGTGCCCACCCCGCTGCCGAGCAGCCGGCCCAGGGCACGGCCCCGGGTGAATCGCGTGACCACCCGGGCGCAGCGATCTCGATAGCGCAGCCGGAATCCGAGCCAGCCGTCGGCGAGCTCGTCCTCGAGCGTGATCAGCTCGCCCCGGTCGGCGAGTACGGCGTTGGCCTCCGACACCAGCTGCTCCGCCAGCGACCTGATCAGGACCTGGTTGTCGGCCCCGATGCCCGCGGGCTTCGGCACGCTGGGCGTGGTCGTCGGTCGGAGCGCCTCGTCGGGAAATTCGCCGACGATGTCGGCCACACGAGCCATGAAGGGCGTCATCGCGATCTCCTCACCAGCAAGCGGCGGCAGCCCCCGTCGCCAGCGATACGATGCGCCGTCTTCCCCCTCCACCGGTGCGGACGTTCCGCGGCGCGGAACACCGGCCGGAGACCCGGGTCAGTCGAGAACGGTGACGACGCCGCGGGAGCCGTCCACCCGGAGGCGCTGCCCGGTCTTGATGGCCGAGGAGGCCGTGCCCGTGCCGATGACGGCGGGCAGGCTGTACTCCCGGCACACGATGGCGGCGTGCGACATCATCCCGCCGATGTCGGTGACCGTGGCGCGGATCCTGCCGAACACGGGGCCCCAGCTCGGCGCGGTGACCGGGGCCACCAGGATCTCGCCCTCCTGGACGGTCCCGAGCTGTTCCGGTCCGGTGATGACGCGGGCCACCCCCTCCACGACGCCGGGGGACGCGGCCATGCCCGTGAGCCCGTCGGCGTCGCCGGGATCGCCGAGCCAGGAGGCGATCCGGTCCGAGGTGATGCCCCAGAGCATGATGGTGAAGGGCTCGGTGATGACCCGCGGCGGCTTGTTCAGCGCGGGCTCGGGGCGCGTGCTGGCGAGGGCGTCGACGATGGCCTTGCGACGGGCGATTTCCTTGGGCCAGTACGACGGCCCCACCGCGGGCGCGCCGGCTGCCCACGCGTTGGCGTAGTCGAACAGGGCCTGGCGGGCCTCGTCACGGCGGAGGTAGAGCAGGTCGTCGGGTTCATTCCAGAATCCGGCCTGGTGGAGCATGCGGGACAGCTCGCGGACCTTGCGCCAGAAGACACCCATGGTCCAGTGCTCGATGTAGAAGTTGTGGTTCTCGACGTACGGATAGACCGTGCGGGCCAGGCCGAGCTTGGCCTCGAACTCGGCCCTGGGACCGTCATCGAGCAGCTCGCCGTACTCGGTGGTGATCCGCTCCCGCTCCACGATCAGTTCCGCGACAGGGCGGTCGATGTCGTCGCCGCGTTCCAGGCGGCCGACGTAGTCGGCGATATAGCCGAGAGGAATGGACGGGTGGTCCAGCCAGTACTGGTCGGAGCCGTAGAAGCCGTTGCCGGAGGTGAAGTTGAACCAGGGCTGCTTGGTCTTCTCCCACGCCGTCAGCCACTGGTCGCCTCCTGGGGCCGTCGCGACGGCGGACAGGCACTCACCGGCGTCCTCGGAGCTGCGCACCGCGTCGGCGATGCCCAGCGAGACCGCGAGCTTCGCCAGTGATTTGAGTTCGTCGTCGGGACGGAACAGTTCCATGTCGACGCCTTGGACCATCATGGCGATCCCCTGGTCGGGAATGCCCGGGAACTGCTGCTTGCAGAACTCGAAGAAGTCCAGGTAGGCGGCGTAGCCGAGGTTGAGGAACTCCATGTGGTACTGCCAGTTGCGGTAGCACAGCTCGATCAGCTTGTCGTAGCCGTTGAACAGGCCGGCGCTGCCATCGAGGCCGAGACCGGACTCGACGTCCGCGAACGGCACCGCGTCAGGCAGGGGGGTGAAGCTCAGCTCCTCGATTTCGGCGATGGTGCCGAGCACCTTCCGCTTCCAGTTCTCCAGCAGCGTCTCCCAGTTGGCGTAGTAGTGCCCGGCGCGCCGGAGGAACTCCGGAGCCCGGGCCGGAATCTCCTCGGGCGGTACGGCGACGGGGCTCAAGTACACGTATCCGTTGTGGACCCGGTATTCGATGCCGTTGGCGGACGGAACGAGGAAGTGCCGGGTGTTGTACTGGCCCAGAGCGCGCACGGCGAACTCGACGCCGATGGTCTCGAACGGCTTGAGGGCGACCGGCCAGTGCTGGCTGTCGCAGAACCAGAACTTGCGCTCCTCGCGCTCACGCAGGTCCGGCTGGAAAACCAGGTGGTAGGGGTAGAGCTGCTCCCATCCTTCAGCCCCTGCCGGTGCGGCGAGCTCGTAGGGGCTGGGGAACCGGGTCCGGCTCGGCATGCTCGACATGCACCTACGTCCTTCTGAGCGGCGGAAGATGGGCCAGGGCGGTGGTGCGGGGGTGCGGGCTGCGGGGATTGGGTGACGGCCTGGAGCTCGTCAGGGGTTGTCGTCAGGGCCTTCCTCATGGGTATGCCCGCCGTGGGGCAACTGACCGAGCAGAGTCCTGAGGATGCTGTGCGCGCCCGCCCCCGCCGAAGCGGCGGGGGAGGTCCGGGCCCGGCGGCTCCACACGGTTTCCGGGCGGCTCTGCAGCAGCACCACGTTGCCCGGGGACGGGAGGCCGGCGTCGATGGCCCATTCGACGTCCTGCGGGTTCCGGTAGTGCTTCTCGGCGGCCTTGGCCAGCCGTGCCACCTCGACGACCTCGTCGGGAGTCAGGCACCGTTGCGCGCGCCGCGTCCCGTCGACCGGGCGCCTGACCAGGGTGCGCCCAGCGGCGTCGGCGACCAGTTCCTCGGCCTTGACCGAGACGGTCGTGCAGACGGGCGTCAGCATGACCTTGTCGACCACGTAGTTGTCCGGGGTCACCTCGCCGGAGACGACCAGCTCCCCGATACCCCAGCTCGCGTCGATGACGATCTTCGAGCGGTCCCCGTTGACCGGGTCCAGGGTCATCGCCACTCCCGCCACCCGGGCATTGACCATCTTCTGCACGACGACGGCCATGGACAGGCCCTCGGCGGCGATGCGGTTGCGCCCGCGATAGGTGAGGGCGCGGGAGCTGTACAGGCCCGCCCAGCACCGCCGGACGGCATCCAGCACCGCGTCCGCACCTGTCACCCACAGGCAGGTGTCCTGCTGCCCGGCGAAGCTGGCGTCCGGGAGGTCCTCCGAGGTCGCGCTCGATCGCACGGCGACCGGGACCTCGGTACCGCATGCCGCGCACAGGGCGTCGTAGGCGTCGTACAGCGCGGTCCGGATGCCGCCGGGCACGGGCTGCTCCCGCAGGACCTTGCGGATCGCGGCGCTGCCCGTGTCCACCGCGTTCACGTCGTCGAGGTCGATGGCGGCGATGGTCCGGTCCACCCAGTCACCGAGGCCGCCCCGGGCCAGGACGGCGTCGAACGCCTCGGTGGTGACCGCGAATCCGGGCGGTACGGGGGCCCGGGCGGCGGTCATCGCCGCGAGGCCGGCGCCCTTCCCGCCGAGGAGGACGGGGTCGATGTCGTGGCCGCTGTCGAGGTGAAAGACGTAGGGGCTCATGGACTGGCCCTCCCGCTAGGCGGTTCACCCGGAGCTTGCCACGGCCGTAGTCAGCCCTCAATATCGCGAACAAGAAGATCATCATCCACGGCTGGTCACCGCCCGCCTGAGTCTGCTGCCCCTCGCAGCCGATACGGCGAGCGTTCCCGGTCACGCGGCGGCCTACCGTGGAGGCATGAGCGAGATCGTCGTCGTGTACGAACTCGACAAACCCGTTACATCGCGTGCCTCCCCAGGGGCATCGCGTGGTGGGAAACAGCCTGTCCGCCGGGTGCACGCGGCACCCGCCGCCCCGGGAACGCCCACGGCAACCGGACCACGGACCCTCTGCGGCAGGGACACCTTCGCCATGGCGACCGCCGATTGGAAGCCGTCTGAACCCTCTGGGGCACCGTGGTACCCACCGGAGTACGCATCCGTGATCTGCCTCGACTGCGATGCCGTGATCGAGACCTGACCGGTATACCCGTCTCCCTGACGTCGCTGCTCATCCGGAATGCGCAAGCGTCCGCCTCCACGAGTGAGTCATACGCGGCTACTGCGCAACGCACAGCCGTGACCGGCCGCGCTTCCATCCGCTGACCTGCGTTTACCTGGGAGAACCGCCCCAAACAATCTCGACGGCCCCGGCCATTACCTCTTCAGGCCAGGCCGCCGTTGGCCTGTCGGCGATCGCTGGGGTTCGGCCCGGGCGCCCCGCTGTGTGCGGTGCCCGGTGCCGGGCTTGCCGTTGTGCCCACCTGTCCGAGACGCCGGCCGCAGGCGACCGGTGCCGCAGGCGACCGGCGCCGGGAGGTCGACCAGGGCCGCGAGCGAGGCCTGGTGGTGGCCGGGGGTACCGAGCGCGATCTGGTCGCTTGGCGCGCTTGAGGAACAGATGCACGGGCAACTCCCAGGTCATGCCGATGCCGCCGTGCAGCTGAAGGCACTCCTCCGCGGCCCGGACGGCGACCGCGCCGCAGTGCGCCCTCGTAACGCCCCGCGACAGGTGTGGCGGGAATGCCGCGTCGCCGACGCCCTGGCATTGTCAGTGCCCCGAGGGACGATGTTGCGGTAAGAGACCGGTCGGTACGGGTACCACACACCCGCGATCAAGGAGGGATCAAGATGAGCACCGACGCGCTCACCACATGCCTGTGGTTCGACGGGCAAGCCGAAGAGGCAGCCAACCACTACGTCTCGATCTTCAAGAACTCCAAGCTCGGAAGAGTCAGCCGCTACACCGATGCCGGGCCGGGTCCCGCAGGCACGGTCATGGTGGTCGAGTTCGAGCTGAACGGCCAGAAGTTCGTCGCACTGAACGGTGGGCCGGAGTTCACGTTCAACGAAGCCATTTCGTTCCAGATCCGCTGCAGTGACCAGGACGAGGTGGACTACTACTGGACCAAGCTCACCGAGGGTGGCCAGGAAGTCGCCTGCGGTTGGCTGAAGGACAAGTACGGCGTGTCCTGGCAGGTCGTTCCCACCGTGCTCATCGACATGATCAGCGATCCGGACCCGGAGAAGGCGAAGCGGGCCACCGAGGTCATGCTCTCGATGACCAAGTTCGACATCGCCGCACTCCAGAAGGCCTACGCGGGGGAGTGACCAGCGGGCGCGGCAGGCCGGCCAGTGCGCCTGTACGACCACCCGGCCGGCGCAGGTGAGCCTCAGGCGGAGCCCATCAGCTCAGCCGCCCGCCGTGCCAACTCCTCCGGCGCAACATCCTCGATGTGCGTGGAGACGTTCCAGCGGTGGCCGAACGGGTCCTCGAACTGACCGGACCTGTCCCCGTAGAACTGGTTCTGCACTGGCTGAATCGGATGTGCTCCCGCGCTCACCGCCTGCTCGAAGACGGTGTTCACGTCCTCCACGTATACGTGCAGGGTCACGGGTGTGCCGCCGATCGACTTCGGACCACGCATGCCCATGTCGGGGTACTCGTCGGCGAGCATGATGACGGACTCCCCGAGCCGCAGTTCGGCGTGGCCGATCTTGCCGCCGGGTTCCGCCATCCGCACCCGTTCGGTCGCGCCGAACACGGCACTGTAGAAGTCGATGGCCGCCGCGGCGTCGTGCACGCACAGATACGGCGAGACCCGAGGGTAACCCTCCGGAACAGGATTGACGCTCACCATGCCACCTCCCTCGGCACTGCTGCCCTCAACGACCAGCGTGGCACGGCTGCCGAGGCCCCGCAGTTTGAGCCGGACGCGCCCCGAACTCGGGCGGGCGTGCCGACCGGCCATCGAGCCCGTCCTGCCTGCCCGTCCTGCCTGCCCGGCGCCCACGCGGCGTCGAGGTCTTCAGGGACGGTGCGAGTAGTTGACCGCTGTGAGAAGGATCTGGTGCTCTGCGGTGAACCAGCGGGGCTGGATCTCCGTGAGAGATAGTGAGCTGCGCGGTGGACCTGGTGGAGCAGGAACCCCCGGCAGCTTCCCGAGCACCACTGGCGGCTCGGGAGGGTGGCCGCTTCGACTCCCGTTCCCCCGTCGATCGGAGCGGCCACTCAATCGTGCCCTGAAACCGCTCGCTCAACCCTGCCGGCGCCTGTAGGGGCGGATTGCGGCCTTGAACTCTGCAGTGCCCCATTCCGTGTTGGTGAGTGTGGGGATGGCCCGGCGTCCAGGGGCCGCTGGGCCACCCCCCACCATCGCCGGGAACGCCCCGACACGGAACGGAGATCAGCGATGCGCTATGCGAGCCAGAGCGGGGACGGAACCTTTCTACTGCTGGAGAACGGCCAGAATCAGTACTGCCTCTGGCCGGCCGACGTTCCCATCCCCCGAGGGTGGGTCCCCGTTCTGCGGACCGGCGACCGCAAGGAATTCATCGACTCCGTGCTCGCCGAGGTGCCCGAGATCCGGCCCGTGACCTTCGTCAAGAGCGCATCATGAGCGAATGTCCGTCGCCGGCGTCGGCCGGCTGCACCGAGGCCGACCAATGGGTCTGCGACATCCACATCGATGCGCAACGATGGATGGTCCGCGTCGTCCGGGCCGCGCTGCGGGCAGCGCTCCACGAGCGTCACTCGCCTCAATTCACCGATATGGCATGCCTGCTGGCCACGGAGATCGTCGGCAATGCGCTCGTCCACACCGAGCAGCCGGTCCTGGTCCGGCTGCGAGGCGACGGCTGCGTTCTGCGGTGCGCGGCGCGTGACCAGGTCCCGTTGCTGCCCATGACGCGGCCGGCCGGCGCGGAGGACGAGAGCGGACGCGGGCTGATGCTCGTGGATGCCTGCGCGACTCGCTGGGGCGTACGGCGGGCTCCTGACGGCTCGGGCAAGGAAGTCTGGTTCGAACTGGAGGAGCACAGGGGCACCGACCGTGGCCACTGCGATGCCGACGGTCCGAAGGCGACTGTGGCGGATATTCGCCGTTCGTCCCCGTCCCTTTCCACCGCACGGACGCTCCCGCCGCGCGATGAGGGCGCGGCTTCGTGGCGCCGCTCGCCTGCCGTGGAGGTCTGGGCCACCCC
>NZ_JBUEGC010000053.1:0-41645 GCF_054963655.1 Streptomyces sp. HSS9-12
TGGCTGACGCGGCACTGGCCGCTTCGGTTATCAGGAGCGCCCATACGACAGGACGGGCGGTTTCGGTGGAAAACACCGAAACCGCCCGGACCTGCGTTGACGATCGCGGTCCTGCCGCATCGCGTGCGCCTGCGCGACGACGAAGCCGAGCTGGAGAATCTGCCAAGAAGTGGCGCATCCTTCGGCAAATGTCGACGGCGAACGGTCTGGTGAGCGCCGCCTAGCCTCGGGTCATCCCACATCTTCGCGGTGCGATCGCGCGCGCCGCGTCTCGCCTGCACGAAGGGATGCCTCGCAGTGAGCGGACCGCTTTCCGACCTCGTCGTACTGGACTTGTCCCGCGCCCTGGCAGGCCCTCACGCCGCCATGATGCTCGGTGACATGGGAGCACGCGTCATCAAGATCGAGAACCCGGGCGGTGGTGACGACACCCGCGGGTGGGGGCCACCGTTCGTCGGCCCCGAGGATGCTCGTGAATCGACGTACTTCCTGTCCTGCAACCGCAACAAGGAGTCGGTCACCCTCGACCTGAAGTCCGAGCAGGGGCGCCGCACGCTGGCCCGCCTGGTGCGGCGCAGCGATGTTCTGGTGGAGAACTTCCGCTCCGGCGTGCTGGACCGCCTCGGCTTCCCAGTCGACGAACTCCACCGGCTGAACCCGCGACTGGTGGTGCTGTCCATCACCGGGTTCGGCCACGACGGCCCGCAGGGCGGCCGGCCCGGCTACGACCAGATAGCCCAGGGCGAGGCCGGCCTGATGAGCCTGACCGGCCCAAGCCCTGACGAACCCACCCGGATCGGCGTCCCCATCGGCGACCTGCTGGCCGGAATGTACGGCGCCTACGGGGTCCTCGCGGCGCTGCACGAACGCGAGCGCACCGGCCGCGGCCGGATCGTGCGGACCTCGCTCCTCGCCGCCATCGTCGGTGTGCACGCCTTCCAGGGCACGAACTACACCGTCGCGGGAAAGGTCGGCCGGGCGCAGGGGAACCTGCACCCCTCGCTCCAGCCGTACGGCGCGTACCGCTGCCGTGACGCGATCATCCAAGTCGCCGTGGGCAGCGAGGGGCTGTGGGCCCGCTTCGCGCCCGTGGTGGGTCTGGCCGCCGACGACCCCCGGTTCGCCGTCAACGCCGACCGGGTCGAGCATGCCGAGGAGCTGACGGCGCTGATCAACGCCGTGTTCGCCGAGCGCGGCGTGGACGAACTGCTCGCCGAGCTTTCCGCCGTCGGAGTGCCGGCGGGCGAGGTACGCACCTTGGACCGGGTCTACGAGTGGGACCAGACCCGTTCGCAGGGACTGGTGGTGGAGGTGGACCACAGCACGCTGGGCTCCATCGCACTTCCCGGCCCGGCGGTCAGGTTCGACGATGGCGGCCGGGAACGGCACCAGGCTCCGCCCGTCCTGGGCGAACACACCCAGGCCGTGATCGAATGGCTGGACCGGCTCGACGAGCAGCACCCGCGGAAGCTGCCGGACGCGGTCGCCGACGAATCGGTCCTGCGCCCCTGGGCCACGGCGGGCCGGCCATGACCCGCCCATCCCGTACCGGGGCGCATGAGCTGATCCGCCAGGTGCTGGACCCGGACAGCTGGGTGAGCTGGGACACCCCGCCCGAGCACCCGCAGGGCCTCGACCCGGAATATGCCGAGCAGTTGCGCCGTGCGGCCGAGGCCGGCGGTGTCGACGAATCCGTGGTGACCGGCGAAGGACGCCTCAAGGGACGCCGAGTGGCCGTCCTCGCCTGCGAGTTCGCGTTCCTGGCGGGCTCGATCGGGGTGGCCGCGGCGACCCGCCTGGTGGCCGCCGTGGAGCGGGCAACCGCCGAGGGCCTGCCGCTGATCGCCTCCCCCACCTCCGGGGGCACGCGGATGCAGGAGGGAACGGTCGCGTTCGTACAGATGGTGCGGATCAGCGCCGCCATAGCGGCGCACCGCGAGGCGGGGCTGCCGTACCTGGTGTACCTGCGCGGGCCGACGACGGGAGGCGTGTTCGCGTCCTGGGGATCCCTCGGACATCTGACCGCGGCGGAACCAGGCGCGCTGATCGGCTTCCTGGGGCCGCGGGTGTACGAGGCACTGCACGGCGAGCCCTTCCCCAAGGGCGTACAGCTCGCGGAGAACCTGCACGCCTGCGGCCTGATCGACGCGGTTCTGCGACCGGAGGAGCTGCGGGGGGCGGCCGCGCGGGCGCTGAACGTGCTGACCGCACCGCGCGACGGTCTGCCGGACGCTCCGCCGCTTCCTGTCGAGCCGCTCGCGGACGTGCCCGCGTGGACATCGGTGCGGCTCTCGCGCCGGCCGGACCGGCCGGGTGTGCGGTCCCTGCTGCGCCATGCCGCCTCCGAAGTGGTTCCGCTCAACGGCACCGGCGAGGGCGAGAACGACCCCGGGCTGCTGCTGGCGCTCGCCCGCTTCGGGGCGGCGCCGTGCGTGGTGCTGGGCCAGGACCGCAGCCGTCAGCATGCCTACGGTCCGTTCGGGCCGGCGGGGCTGCGCATCGCCAGGCGCGGCATGCGGCTGGCCGCCGAACTGGACCTGCCGCTCGTCAGCGTGATCGACACCGCAGGGGCGGCGCTGAGCAAGGAGGCCGAGGAGCGCGGGCTCGCGGCTGAGATCGCGCGCTGCCTGGCCGAGCTGACCACGCTGCCGGCCCCGACCCTGTGCCTGCTGCTCGGTCAGGGGGCGGGCGGGGGCGCGCTGGCACTGCTGCCCGCCGACCGGGTGCTGTGCGCGCAGCACGCCTGGCTGTCGCCCCTGCCACCCGAAGGCGCCTCGGCGATCCTGTACCGCACGCCCGAGCGCGCCGCCGAACTGGCCGCGGCCCAGGGGATTCGCTCCCTGGACCTGCTCCGCTCCGGCGTGGTGGACCGCATCGTGGCTGAGCGGCCGGACGCCGCCGATGAGCACATGGCGTTCTTGTCCCGTCTCGCGCAGGTGCTGGAGCACGAACTGATCGCACTGCTGCGTCGCCCCGCGCCCGAACGCCGGGCGGCTCGGCTGGAACGCTACGCCGCCATCGGGCACCAACAGCCGCTGCTGGCATCTCTTGCCGAAGAATCGACGGATTCTAAGCAACAAGCGCCCATGAAGGGGAGCCTTGCGCACCCTTAGAGTCCCGACCGTACTGGTCGGCGGCACCGTCCCATGCCTGGTACCCGAGCACGACAGGAGACCTCGACGCATGCCAATTCCCGAGAACGGGCGGGTGCTCGTCGCCCTCGGCGGCAACGCCATGACCGGCCCTGATGGCTCGGCGACGCCGGAGGCCCAGCGGGCCGCGGTGGCCGTGGCCGTCGAATGCGTGGCCGACCTGATCGCCTCCGGCGCCCAGGTCGTCCTGACCCACGGCAACGGCCCCCAGGTCGGCAACCTGCTGGTCAAGAACGAGTTGGCCGCGCACGCAGTGCCGCCGGTACCGCTGGACTGGTGCGGTGCGCAGACGCAGGGCACCTTGGGCTTCACCATTGTCTCCGCCCTGGAGGGCGCTCTGCGCGGCCGCGGAGTGCCTGTGCCGGTGGCGGCGGTGGTCACCCGCACACTCGTCGATCCGGCGGACAGGGCGTTCGACCGGCCCACCAAGCCGGTGGGAAGGTACCTGCCGCGCGAGGAGGCCGAGCGGTTCATCGCGCTGGGCCAGCACTGGGAAGACCGGGGCGCAAGCGGCTGGCGCCGGGTGGTCCCCTCCCCCGATCCGCTGGAGGTACTCGATGCCGAGGCGGTCCGGACCCTGCTCGCCGCGGGCTTCGTCACCGTCGCCGCCGGCGGAGGCGGTATCCCCGTGGCGCGCGGCGCCGACGGGTCCGAGCGCGGCGTCGAGGCCGTGCTGGACAAGGACCTCACGGCAGCGCTCCTGGGCGTCGCCGTCGGGGCGGACACGCTGGTCATCGCGACCGATGTGTCCCACGCCATGCTGGACTTCGGTACCGGGCGGCAGCGCCCGATCGGGCGGATCACGCCGGAGGAGATGCGGCAGCACGCAGCGGCCGGGCAGTTCGCCGGGGGGAGCATGGGGCCCAAGGTCGAGGCGGCCCTGCGTTTCGCCGAGAGCACAGGCGGGCGTGCCGTGATCACCTCTCTCGACCGCATCGCCGAAGCGGTGGCCGGTTCGGTCGGCACCGTGGTGGAACCGGCTGCCGTCAAGGCGTCCTGATTCTGACGCGGACCGCCGGCCGGAATTCCGACATCCGCACGCAACAAACTCGCACAAGATAGGTGGTATTCATGCCCAGGCCAATCGAGGTCCACAAGGTAGCCATCGAAAGTGTCGCCGACGCGTCCGGGATGGCCGCCCTCATCGACGACGGGGTCTTCGCCGCGGACGACGTCCTCGCCGTCATCGGCAAGACCGAGGGCAACGGCGGGGTGAACGACTACACCCGCATCCTGGCCGACCGCGCCTTCCGGGAGGTGCTGGTGGACAAGGGGAGCCGTACCCCTGAGGAGGCCAAGCAGGTACCGCTGGTCTGGTCGGGAGGCACGGACGGTGTCATCTCGCCGCACGCCACGGTCTTCGCGTACGCCCCCGAGGGCCGCTACGAGCCGGTCGACGAGCCCCGGCTGTCCGTCGGCGTGGCGATGAGCGAGGAGATCCTCCCGGAGGACATCGGACGCCCTGCCATGGTGGAGAAGGTCGCCGCGGGTGTGCAGGAAGCGATGAAGGTGGCCGGCATCACCGACCCTGCGGACGTGCACTACGTACAGACCAAGACGCCCCTGCTCGTCCTCGAGACCATCAACCAGGCCAAGGCTCGCGGCCGGGATGTGTGGACCGAGGACACCCTCAAGTCGATGGACGTGTCCAACTCCACCACGGCTCTGGGCATCGCCGTCGCGCTGGGCGAGATCGAGATGCCGAAGGCGGAGCAGATCCACCGCGACCTGTCGCTGTACTCGTCTGTGGCCTCCTGCTCCTCCGGTGTGGAGCTGGACAGGGCGCAGATCGTGGTGGTCGGCAACGCGCGCGGAATCGGCGGGCGGTTCCGGGTGGGTCACAGCGTGATGAAGGACGCCCTGGACGCCGACGGCATCTGGGAGGCGATCCGGTCGGCGGGCCTGGACCTGCCGGAGCGGCCGAGGCCGAGCGACCTGGGCGAGCGTCTGGTCAACGTGTTCCTCAAGTGCGAGGCGGACCCGACGGGCCGGGTGCGCGGTCGACGCAACATCATGCTCGACGACTCGGATGTCCACTGGCACCGCCAGATCAAGGCGTGCGTCGGCGGTGTCACCGCGTCGGTCACCGGCGATCCGGCCGTGTTCGTCTCGGTCGCGGCGGTGCACCAGGGTCCTTCGGGCGGAGGCCCCGTCGCGGCGATCGTGTCCGTCGACTGAACGGCTTCAGGCACCCGTGCCCCTGGAGGCACCAAATTCCGCACCCGCGGCGGGTGTCCGAATTCTCCTCCTCGGACACCCGCCGGCCCGGATGCGACGCGGGTCCCGCACATCCGGCACGACGCGAGGTGCCGGCCTTGAGCGCGACCGGGTGTGGTGGCTTTGGCGCGGCGGGCCGAGTGAACCGAGTCGCGGGGGTCAACGCCTGACATCGACACCGTCCGAGCTGGACCGCGCCTCGTGAGTGCCTCGGCGGCAACACGCGCCCGGCGGGGCGCTTATCCGAGCGGCAGCTCCGCCTGCTTGGCCTCTTCCACTCCGGGCTCAGCCCGCCGACCAGCGGAGTCTCGATCTGGGACTTGAGGATCTCGTCGGCGGTCTTGGTCCAAGTGAACGGTCTGGGGTTCTGGTTCCAGGTGTCGATCCAGTCGCGGATGTCGTTCCCGTCGAACTCTCCGCACCCGCACGGCACCTGTCGTCCACCGGCGCCGGCATCGCTTGGTCACCCCGAGCACGCTGCTGTCCCGACTCCGTTGCCCGGTCCACAGTCCGGGATCGATCCTGCACCACGCCACTCGGGCCTGACCCGCATACGAGGGCAGCAGAGTGTTACTCAGCCCCGGTTCGGGCGCCGAGGGCGAACGCGTACATCAGGCGCTGAATGCTCCAACTGGCGGGCCTACGAACTCATCTCCGACCTGAGCGAGAAGCTGCTCGCAGGGGACGCCGAGTTCGTCGACAATCTCACCCCGCCGCCCTCGGAAGCCGAGCGCGGCCAGCTGCTGCGTGCCCTGGCCAGCAACGCCATCCGGGGCAGCCTTGAGCGGCACTTCGGCATCTCGCTGGCGTTCATGAACTGCCACCGGGTCGCGGCCTTCCGGCCCCAGGCACAGGGCGGCGAGGCATACGTGAGGTTCACCTCCCAGCGCGCGCAAATCCTCAACCAGTCCCCCGGACTGCGCGACTGCTGAACCGGCCTGCACACCCGTGGCGCCGAGGGCCGCACCCCTCGCCGCCGACGGGTCCCTCCGGCGTCCGCACAGCCCTTCACTCCGGCGCGACGAAAGGCGATCGCGTGAGCGGTCAGCAGGGACACGCCCATCAGCACGGACATCAGCACGAGAGGGCTGACGACCATCCGCACCACGGCCACAGGCACAAGCCCTCCAGCCGGGCGGCGCGATGGTCGCATCACCTCAGGCATCTGGTCCGGCCGCATTCACACGAGTCCGCTGACAAGATCGACCGTGCGCTGGAGTCCTCCACCCAGGGCATGCGCGCCCTGTGGATCTCCCTTGCCGTGCTGGGGGCCACCGCCGCGGCCCAGGCGATCGTCTTCGCACTCTCCGGGTCCGTGGCACTGCTGGGCGACACCGTCCACAACGCCGCCGACGCACTGACGGCCCTGCCCCTGGCGGTGGCCTTCGTGCTCGGCCACCGGGCCGCGACCCGCACGTTCACCTACGGCTACGGGCGGGCCGAGGATCTGGCCGGAATCGCCATCGTGCTCACCATCGCGGCCTCTGCCCTGTTCGCCGCCTGGACGGCGGTCGAGCGGCTGCTCGATCCGCGCCCCGGAGCCGGGCTGGGGGTCACGCTCGGTGGGAACCTGCTGGCCGCCTGCGGCGATGGGTCGAAGGGGCAGGCTCCTCTCGGCAGCCCCGCGCCGTCGGTCGCGCCGCGTCGCGGAGGGCGGCTCCGCGCGGCCTTCCCCGGCTCGAGCGCCGAGTCGACCAGCGTGCAGACCAGAAGGTGCGGGTCGCCCCACTCGACGACGGAGGCGGAGAGATCTTCGCCCTGTGTGACGTCGAGCTTGAACTCGTACACCCCTCGCACGAGCATCCGGCGGCGCACGAGGCGGACGAACACCGGGTCCGGGTCGGCTGCGAGGTAGGTGTGTCCGGAGCCTTCGTGTGCGTGGGCGTGCAGGGCAGCAAGGAGGTCGCCGGGTTCGGGCGTGCGGGGTGGCGACGACGGACTCATCGTCCAGGGTGTTGATGCCCGACACGGCGGCGAGAGCCCGGGTGACGGCCGGGATGAGTTCGTCCGCGGTCGGCGCGTAGCCGAGGCGGTGGCGAGCCTCGAGGACCCAGTCGAAGGCCTCGGCCGGAGTGTAGGCGGCTTCGCACAGCTCGTCCGTGAGAGCGGCGAGAGCGGGCAGCGCACGGTCCGGATCGGGGACGGCGCGCAACTCGGAGAGCATGACCTGGTCCTCGGCGTCCAGCCTGGTGGCCATGGACAGGAGGCCGTCCCCGTCGTGGCCGGCGAGCTCCGCGTCGTACTGCATGCGGAGACTGATCAGCGCGGTGAGCGCCTCGACCAGGGTGGGCGCGGGAAGTTCGGGCGTCCGCCGGCGGAGAGAGTGTGCAGGGCGAGCTCGGCGCGCAGCCGACGGGGGTCGGCGTTGCCGTGCCGGTGGATGTCAGCCAGTTGACGACGGCGCGAGCGTCGAACAGCGGGCGGCCGTTCTCGTGGGCGACCGGCGCGGGGAAGTCCGCGTGCCGGCGGCTCCACGTGGTGGGGACGGGCCGCTTGACATGGGCGAGGGAGGCAATTTTCTGCTTACGTGATCCGCCAGTTCGGCATGTCGGCCATGCTGGGTGTTGTCGTTTCACGCGCCGTGGCCACGTCTTCCCCCCTCCGTTGTCAGATCTCATGACCTGTCTGCGGGCCGGCTCACGGATCCCCCAAGTGTCACGGCTCTGGCAGGTGTCAGAACCTTACAGCGACAAGTGGGACGACCTTCGGGTCGACCTGATAACCGGGGTTATCAGGATGCATCGGGACCGGTAAGGGCGGAACCGCGCACTGTGGTTCGCTCAGCGCCGCAACGGTGGCGCCCAGGCCGACAGGTCCCGCATGCGCTGCTCTTCTGGATGAGGCGCTTGGGAGCCCCATCGTCAGGAGACCTCGACTCCTGCCCGGCGATCAGCGCGAGCACCCGACCACTCTCAACTGCGAAAAGCCACTTCAGGAGCGGGCGATGGACCACGAGATTCAGCTGATCAGTGACGGTGATGGACTGGCCGTCATCGGAAATGCGACGGACGTCGAACGCTTCCTCGTCTCGGAGGGGCTGTCGTCCAAGGACCTCGGACTGCAACGGTTCAAGTCCATCCTCGGTGCCGGGGCTGTAGTAGCGCAGGCAGGTTCGGAGATTGTCGCCAACTCCGGTCGCTGGGTGAAGCTGACTCGGGAGTCGGCACACCTTGTCAAGAAGTACGGGCTGAGGGAGAGCTCGAAGACGGGTCTCAGCCGGCTGTGGTCCAGTCGAGCAACCAGGTCGCGGACGGCGTCCACGACTTCCACGGGCGGCTCGGGATTGAGTCCGGTCGACAGTCATCGGAGGCGAAACGATGGGTGGACGCGGCCGCGGAGGTGAGGGACAAGGCGCTCGAGACGGGAGCCAAGGGCTTCGATGCCGCCAGAAGTCTCGGCAACCAGACCCTCGACCTGGCCAACTCGGTCAAGGGAAAGCTCTCCAGCGGGATCGCCGAGCGAGCGCGCCTTTGGCGCGGGGACGAGGAGGAACGCGGCGAGGAAGGCTGAGCGAGCGCTGACCGTCCGCCACGTGCACAGCTCGACTGCGCCTTCAATTGCGAAGGATCCCGGTTACACACCGAGCATCGCCGACAGCTACGGCTCTTGCGCAGTCCGCCGGGCAAGACTCACGACTTGACCGCGGCCCGCGCGACCACCTGATCGAAGTCGTTTTCGCGCACTGACACGCATGTTCCTCGATTTTGCTGGCGCGTTGGCCCCAGGCGGGGTGTCCAACAGCCCTGCGGACGGGCTGAGCCATCGCCGAGAGGTGGCGCCGGGGAGTCCTGCGTGGGGGCGTGCACCGCCGTTCATCCTGATGACGAGGAACGTGCAGGTCCAGGGCCGGCCGGTGCCAACCGCGCCAGGGCATCGTCATACGCGGCAGCGTTGCGGGGGACGAGGCATTTCATCTGCTCGAAGAATTCACGTCCGCTCTCCCGGAGTTGCTCGAGGAAGAGGTCTTCTGCAACCGCTGCCCGCCGACCCTCGGCCGGCCAGTTCAGCGAGATGAGGATGTTTCCACCCCCAATGCGCTTGAAGGTCAGTTTGATCGGCTGATCCGGGAAAAAGGTATGCGCCTCATCCTTTGTGCGGAGCTCCTCGACCATGTTGCAGATGTAGGCCCAGAGCTGGTCGACGTAGTCCCACAAATCCCGGTCGAGGACAGCGACGCCGTGTACGGACAACTCGATCGCACCGTCGATATAGTCCGGATCGCGCGGCTTCGCGGCCTCGGTGACAGGAGTGAAGCCTTCGCTCGGGTTTCCGAGGTAGGAGGTGATGCTGACGGCTGTGTAGCTGCTCATTATTCGAGGGTCCCTGGGTAGAACTGGCCGACGCGTCCCCGGTTTATGCCGAGAACGTAGTCCGCGCCGTTCACTCTTCCTTGGATTTGGAACATCTGAGGGTTGCCTGGCTGGGTGAGCTTCTCCCTGTTCTGCTTCAGGGTTTCGGAAATCGCGTGCTCCACTTCTTCGACCGTCATTTTCCGGTCGAGGAAGGACCGGTTGGCCTTTACTGAGCCGTCCCAGTACTCCGGGTGGTGGCGCTCGAGAATGTGCGCCATGCCGGCTTTGTCCAACAGGTACGGGTTGTTGCCGAACTGGTAGTGGCTGCTCTGCCAGTCCTTGAGAGCGTTCTCCACCTTGCAGGTGAAGAGACCGAGGGGGTCGGTCCAGGTATGCGGATTGGGCACCCACGCAACTGGGTTGGGTGCGGGCCCGAGGCCCAGGGGGTCAGAGCTGGTGTAACGGGCGGTGGCGGGGTCGTAGTGGCGATGGTGGTTGTAGTGGAGACCGGTCTCGGCGTCAGCGTACTGTCCGGGGTGGCGAAGTGGGGTGTGGGCGGTGGCGCCACGGGCAACGGCGGTAGTGCCCCACAGGGTGCTACGAGTGCGCCAGGCAAGGTCGCCGTCGGGGGTGACGAGTTCGGTGGGTGTGCCGACGAGGTCGGTGATGATGGCGAAGAAGCGGGTGTCGATGACTTGCTGCGCGTCCGAGGTCAGGGCGCGCTCGGCTTGAGCGACAGGCGCGAGACCGTTGTATTCCCAGGTCATGGAGACCGGGCGCACGCCGGGGCCGGTGGCGGTCTGTTCGATGAGCTGGGTGCCGTCCCAGGTGAAGACGGTCTCCTCGACGACCTGGTTGTCGCCGTCAACGCGTTGCTTTGCTGTGCGGCGCCCAAGGGGGCGTAGCGGTAGGTCCAGATGGTGCCGTCGGGGGTGGTGCAGGCAGTGAGGTGGTCTTCGGCGTCCCACGTGTAGTGCCAGACATCCGGCTTGCGGGACAAGCGCGCCTTCCGGCGTTCGATGACACGGCCGGCCGCATCGTGGACGTAAGTCCACCGCCCAGCCTTCGTGACCCGGGTACCGGTGAACTCACGTGGACCGAGGCCGGATTCGCCGTGGGATACGGGCCATGCGGCCTGGACGAGGTTGCCTGCGGCGTCGTACGTGTACGTTTCGCTCCAACTCTGGCCGGTGACGTGGGTGACACGGCCGGCCCGGTCGAGGCGGAAGCGGCGGGCGCCGTTGAGACGGTCGGTGAGTGCGGTGAGAAGACCGTCCGGCCGGTACTCGTACGTCCGCTCCTGCAGCACTCCGTCCTGGCCCGCATGGCTGGGCACGTTGGCGACAGCATCTGCCGTCACGGTCTGGCCGAGGAGGCGGCCGACAGGGTCCCAGGTGTTCGCCCAGGACAGGACGGTGTCAAGGGTACGGTGGGTTTCCCGCCCCGCGGCGTCGAACCGTGAATCGAGAGTGTGCCCATCCAGGTCGACCCCCACGCGGTTACCGGCGTAGTCGTACGCGTAGGCAGTGACCGCTCCCGCCGGGGTGGTTCGACGGACGATCCGCCCGAGCGGGTCGCGGTCGAAGGCGAGGACCCGGCCTTCGTACATTTCGGTACGGAGGCGGCCCATGCGGTCACGCTGCAGGACCAGCACGGACTCCGGCGTTTCGGCGGAGATGAGTCGTCCGACAGGATCGTAGGCGTAGTGAGTTACGTCGCCGTCCACGTCCTTGGCGGTCACCCGGCCGAGGAGGTCGCGCTTGTAGGTGACGGACTGGCCCAGAGCGTTGGCACGATGGCACAAGCGGCCGGCATCGTCGTGGGTGTACAAGAGCCGACGGTCATCGAAGTCGGTCTCGACGGTGACCAGACCGGTCGGGTCGTACTCGTAGTCCCAGGTCAACCCCTGCGGGTTGGTGACCCGGCGGAGGCGGAGCTCAGTGTCGTAGGCGAACCGATGGCGGGCGCCGTCCGTGTCCACCCGGGTCTCGAGCAGATCGAAGTGCGTGTAGGTGTACTCCGTTACTCCGCCCATGGGGTCGGTGTGGCGGAGGAGGTTGCCTTCTCCGTCCCAGTCCCACATCTCGACGAAGCCGTCCGCACTTGTCCGCTGGGCAAGCTTCCCCTCCGCCGTCCAGGAGCAATGTGTGGTCTGGCCCAACGGATCTGTCACGACTGCGGGGCGGCCGAAAGCGTCGCGAACGTACGTGGTGGTCGCGCCGAGAGGGTCCGTGATACGTACCGGCAGGCCGGCGGGGTTGCTCTCGACACGAGTGACCTGGCCGAGCGGGTCGGTGACCGCCGCGAGGTGCCCCCGCTCGTCATACGTCAGCGTGGTTGTGGTGCCATCCGGTGATTCGACACGGGTGAGGCGTCCTGAGCCATCGAAGCGGTGCCGGGTGACGCCACCGTCCGGAGCAGTCTGCTCGATCGGATTCCCGGCCGCGTCGTAGGTGGCTGAAGAGGTCGTTCCGTCTGCATGACAGATGCGTACCGGACGCCCGTGATGGTCGTAGTCGTAGACGACGGTGGCGCCGACGGGGTCGGTCTCCCGCACGGGGCGGTGCTGGTCGTCGTAGGTGGTGTGGGTGGTGCGGCCGGCGCGGTCGGTCTCGGCGGTAATCCGCAGCTGGGCGTCGATGGTGAACAGGGAGGTGTGGCCGAGGGAGTCGGTGACCCGCGTCGTCGTGCAGCCCGGCTCGCGGCTCTCCAGTCCGTACTCGAAATGGGCTGCGAGGTGTCCGGCTTCGCCGGCGTGGTGGATGCAGCGGTCCTCGTCGTCGTAGGCATAGGAGAACGAGCGGCTGTTGGTGTCGGCCCAGGTGGTGATGCGACCGCGCTCGTCGACGTCGTACCGGGTGGCGCGGTGTTCGGAGTCGGCGACCGAGGTGAGGAAACCCCGCTCGTCGTAGCCGTAGGTGCGGAGCGTGACCGGCCCATCGGGTGTGGCGAGGGCGAGAGTGGTGATGCGGCCGGCGTCGCAGGTGAGCTGCAGCTCATAGCCACCGGAATGGCTCATCGCGTGCGGCTGCCCGAGGTCCCATTCGACGGATATCCAGTTGCCCTGGGTGTCGGAGACGGTGGCGAGTTTGGCGATGCCGTCGCCGCCGGGGGCCACACCTGCGGGGGCTTCGAAGGTGCGGGTGATGCGCGAGACCGGATCGTACAACGTGTACGAGCCGTCCGGTTCACGTTCCAGTGACCACGGGATCCCCTGGAGCGGGGTGACGGGCAGGCCGGGGGCCGGGTGGGGATAGGCGCGCACGCTGCCGTCCGCGGCGACATGACACACGCCTTCGGCGTCGACCTCGAGGCGTTCGTCGATGGTGGAGGACCAGGCGGGCCCGAACCAGCCGCCGTTGCGGTAGGCGGACTCGAACGTGCGGGTGAACTCCAGCGGCATCGTGCCCGGCAGGGTGACGTCGGTCGCGGTGAGGACCATGCGACCGGTGGCCATGTCGACCGGTTCGTTGCGCAGGACCTTGCAGTTCAGGTCCCGGGCCAGGTCGCTGAGGCGTTCCTTGACGGACTTGCGGGTACTCTCCTTGACGCCCTGCTCGATGGCTTCCTTGCCGGCCCCCTTCACGCCCGCCTTGAGGCCGCCCTTGAGCGCGCCGCCGGAGCCCTTGCCGCCGATGAGTTCGATGGCGATGCCGCCGAGCGCTTCGGCGGGGTCGCGCCAGTTCTGGTTCTTGACGATGCCCACGAGGCGTTCGGGGTGGGCCGCCGTGGAAGCGAGGCCGGTGGCGACGCCATTGAGGTTCATCAGGTACTGGCCGGGGTGAGCCAGGTTGTACGGATCCGTCGGGTTCAGCATCCGCACCAGGCCGACCGTCTCGCCCAGCCCCTTCAGCGCCCCGCCGGCGAGGTGGACGCTGTTCAGGACCCAGCCCTCGGCCATGTCGCGCACCATCGAACCGGCCAGTTCCATCGCTCCGGGCATCTCCGGAGCCTGCTCCACCAAGCCCTTGATCGCGTCCCTGGCCCGGAGCGCGGCGTCGTCACGCTGGCGCCGGGCCTCGGCGACCATGTGCTGCGCCTGCTCCATCGCGGCACGCCCAGGGTCCCGGAAGGGCGGCGGCTTCGGCCCGGGATCCTGGCCGGCCTCGTTCTGGCGGTTCCACTCGTCGGCCGTGGCGTTGTAGTCCTTGACGGCCTTGTCCGACAGAGCTTTCGCCCGCTTGTACGACTCGATCGCTTCCCGCGCCTGGCCCTGCGCCCACTGCACTGTGGAGGCGTATCCCACCAGCGTCTTCGCCGCGGCCTCGCAGGCGTCAGCGGCGGTGATCCAGAACTTCGGGTGCGGCTCGAACTCGGCCCGGAAGGCGTCCCCTGCCGAGCCCTTCCAACCGTGCACGTCGAGGCGCTTGAGGCCGGAGCCGAGCTTGTCGAACGCCTTGAAGAAGTCCCGCAGGTGTTCGGCACGCTCGGTCAGCTGCGTCGCGTCGCCGTGGATGATCTCCTTCGGGTCGTCCGTCTCGCCCAGTTGGCGTTCGGCGACGTCGGCGCCGAGCTTGTCCGCCGTCCACTCCGACGCGTCCCGGACCCCTTCGGCAGCACCCTCCAGGCCCACCCGGTCCAACCCGTCAGCGGCCTTGTCACCCGCCCACTCGACACCGTCGCCGACGGCTCCCAGGCCGTCCTTCGCGGCACCGACCACATCGTCGAACCCCAGTCCCATGGCCTACTTCCCCCCGTCGGCCTTGCTCCCCTGACCACCCTGCTCCGGCGGCGGCCCGTCCCACTGCCAGTCCGAGTCGTCCCACCGGTCCGGGCCGGCCACGTCCTGCCAGGGCGAGGTCGAGAAGTCCTCCCCGACCTGTCCCCATTGGTCCCCCATCCCACCCCAGTCCGGCGCGGAGGCGTCGAACTCGGGCTTCGGCTGCACGCCGTCCCACACCTCGCCCCAGGACTTCTCGCCCGCCTGGTCCCCCTGCGCCATGCCCTCGGACGGGTTGTACGAGCCCGCAGTGACGGCGACCTCCTTCAACGTGTCGCTCACGTACTGCTCCTGCTCGTGATACAGACCCGCCGACAGACCCAGCTTGTGGGCGATGTCGTTCAGTTCCTGCATCCTGCCGTGGATCGCAAACGCCCACCGGCCGCAGAACTGGCCGAAGACATCGGCCAGTTCACCGGAACCCATCTCCATGCCGGACATGAGCAGGAACTGGAAGCCGTGCCCCTGCTGGGCCGTGATCGAGAAGTAGCCGGTCTCCTCCAACTCGGCCGTCGCGGCCCGCAACCCCTGCTCGACCTGCTTCGCCGCTTCCGGATCGAACGTGTAGCCGTCGCTCATGACGACACCCCCTTCGTTCCGTCGCTCGTCAGGGCCACCTCATCCGGCACAATCCCCTTCGCCGGCGGCAGCACGAACGCGCCCTCGCAGCCGACATCCACCGCGATCCCGCCCGGCACGCCGATCTCGGCGAGCGTCTCGTCCAGCAGCCTCGCCCCGTACACCCGGCGGAACGACCACAGGCCGCCCTCGCCCCGCGCCTGCGCAAAAGCCGTCATCGTTTCGGTAGTCGTGAACGCGTAGATCCACCGCAGACCTGCCTGATCCCGGCGGGCAGCGGCAGCGCATCACGGTCGCCCGGGCGATCCACACTGTTCGTGCAGCTGGTGACCGTACCGTTCGTGCTCGGCGTCGTGATCGTGGCCCTGGACTGGCGGCTCGGGCTGGTCCTCCTCGCCGCCACCGTGGCGGCGCTCCCCTTCGTACGGCAGGTACAGAAGCGCTCCAACATGGGCTTCCGGGGTGTGGACGAGGCCGACGCCGAAACATCGAGCCGCATCGTGGAGTACGTCCAAGGCATGCCGGTCCTCAAAGCCACTGGTCAGGCGGGGGCGGACTCCCCGCGTCTGATGTCGGTCCTGGCGCATCAGCACACAACGCAGGCGGCGGCGAACCGCTCCGCTGCCATGCCCGTCGCGGGCGCGCAGCTCGTGGTGCAGCTCGCCGTGGCGGCGCTGGTCGCGGTGGGAGCGGGGCTGGTGCTGGACGCGCGGCTGTCCGCGGCGGTGCTGGTCGCGGTGGTCGTCACCGCCGCACGGTTCGCCGAGCCCCTGAGCCTGGTCGCGACGATGACCAAGCTGTTCGAGCTGTCCGAGGCGGCGTTGAGCAGGGTGGGAGACGTCCTCGACGTGCGGCCGCTGCCGGTCGGTCCGGGCGGGAGCGATCCGAAGACTTTCGACATCCGCTTCGAGTCGGTCACCTTCACCTACGACGGCCAGGACAAGCCGTCTTTGAGGGGGTCGACTTCACCGTCCCCGAGCACAGCCTGACCGCCCTCGTCGGCCCGTCAGGGTCCGGGAAGACCACGATCACCAAGCTGATCAGCCGCTTCGCCGACCCGCAGGGCGGCGTCATACGGCTCGGCGGAGTCGATGTACGCACGCTGGAACCCGACGAACTGCTTCGCCACATCGCCATCGTCTTCCAGGACGTCTACCTCTTCGACGACACCATCCGCGCCAACATCGCGCTGGGCCGGCCGGACGCCTCCGACGCCGAGATCGAGGCCGCCGCCCGCGCGGCGAACGTCCACGACTTCGTCGATCGGCTCCCGGGACGCTACGACACGCGCGTCGGCGAGATCGGCTCGGCGCAATTCAAGCCTCCTTGCGCACCCAGCTAAGGGCGAGTGAGTGCCGTGGGCCGTTCCCCGGCAGGGAGAGCGGCGAGCGCCGGTGTGGACACGGAACAGATCCCGGCCACTCGGCACCGTCGAGGAGGTCGGCTCAGCCCCTGTACCCGAGGGTGATGGCCGAAACTCGCCAGGAATCGACCATCCGTTGCCTCATGAGCCAACTCACCTCTCCGTTGCGGAATCTGGTTCCGCATCACCCAGCAGCGGATCGGGCAGGTCGGCCCAACCCTCGACTCCGCGGGACAGGTCGCGGTCGTCGAGCAGCGCGGCGTCGAGGATGCCGCGGAGCTGACCCTGGTCCAGGTCGATGCCGGTGAAGACGATCTCGTTGCGGCGCTCGCCGTAGTAGTCGTCCCAGAACCAGGAAGCCAGGGTCCGGCGCAGCGGCGAGGCATCACGCCAAGCCCGCGAGTCGCCGTCCTGCAACCAGGCGTCGGCCTCGCGCAGTTCCAGGTGGCGGCCGGCCGAGCGCCAGCTGACGACCGACTGCGTCACTCCGCGGTCGTCTGCGCGCCGGTACACAGGCACGGTGACGGTCTCGAGACAATCGGCCGGTCCGGCTACGGCCCACTGCGGGTCCGGCCTGGTAAGCGCCGCTTGCACGGCCTCGCCGGCCTCGGTACCGGACAGCACCGCTGCCGACGGATTGAGGTGGGCGAGCAGAGCCCCGGTCCCCTCTCGCCCACCGTCGGCCTCATTCCGTCCAGGCCCGAGAACCACCAGGCCGGCGGCTTCCACTTGGCGGGCGGCGGCCTCAGCGAGCGTGACGGGTACGGCATGGGCGCCTGGCCCGAAGATCTGGGCGGCGCGGTGCACGCAGCTCAGGTCACTCAGGAAACGATCGGGATCGACGCCTACGGCGATCGGCACCACGTCGTAGTAGTGCCCTATCGGCGTGTGGCCCAGTGGGGTCTGCCGCAAGGCTGCCAAAAACAGTGCGGCATCCAGGTTGTCCGGGAGCGAAAGGACGACGTGGGGGCGCACCGAATGGCGGGCGATGGCCGTCAGGTCCTGACGGATGATCACGGCCGGGGCGCCGGTTGCCACACGGCTCAGCTCGGTCCGAAGCGGCTCGTCGTCGCATGAGAGGACTCGCTGCACGAAGGGGTACCGGCCGTCCGGGCCGCTCTGGACCGAGACCGAGAGCACCACGGCGTCGGGCGCGGCACGCAGCACCATGTCCAATGCGCGGCTACGCGCCTCTGGGGTGTTGCCGGAAACGATGCCCAGCAAGCCCCGGTCCGGCCCTCTGCCAATCCTCACTCTCCCACCCTCGCGATCGCGGCCACGAACGCGTTGACAGCCCTGCGTGCCCGCAGCATCGCCAGTGGCACGTCTCCTCCTCGACTCGGTATCAGACCTCAGCATAAATGAAAACGATTGTCGTTATCTAGTACTCTCCTCCTCACGATGTCGCCCTGTGGACAACCACGGGCCGTACGCCAACCGCCGATAGCCTTGGGCGCGCCAGTCCGCTGCTACGGGGTATCGGAGGTGAGGAGCGTGGCCGAGGGGGATGTGGCAACGGCGGCGCCGTCGCACGAGAGCGAGCGAGACCTGCCCGGCCGCCCGGCCGCGAGGGGCGGCGTGCAGCGTCGGACCGCCGTGCGCGTCACGCTGCTCACGCTGCTGTGCGGCGTGGGGATCACGGTCATCGGCACCGTCGTGATGGCACCGAGCCCGGACCTCGTCCTGGGGCTGGAGAGCCCGGCGTTGGCGGCCTGGCGGACGGTCTCCACAGCCATCGTGGTGCAGGGCATTCCGTTCCTGCTGCTCGGCACCCTGGTATCGGCGGTGATCAGCGCCTTCGTACCCAGTTCTGTCTTCACTCGGGTGCTGCCCCGCAACCCGGTGTTCGCTGTGCCCGTCGCGGGTGTGGCCGGCGCGGTCCTGCCGGGTTGCGAGTGCGCATCGGTGCCTGTGGCGGGGAGCCTGATGCGGCGTGGGGTGCCTCCCGCAGCGGCGCTGGCGTTCCTGCTGTCCGCGCCGGCCATCAACCCGATAGTTCTCGTGGCGACTTCCATCGCCTTTCCCAATAACCCCTGGATGGTGCTCGCCCGTCTGGTCGCCTCGCTCGCCACCGCGGTGGCCATGGGCTGGCTGTGGGTCAGGGCGGGCCGGGAGAAGTGGCTGCGCCTGGCCAAGGGGCCCACCGGGCATACTCCGGGCGCCAGTCGCCTGGAGGAGTTCCGAGTCGCCCTTCAGCATGACTTTCTGCACGCCGGAGGGTTCCTCGTCATCGGAGCCGCAGCTGCCGCGACGTTCAACGTCGCGGTGCCGCACTCCGTCCTGCGGATCTTCTTCGACTCCCCCTGGCTGGCGGTGCCTCTGCTGGCTGCGCTCGCGGTGATCCTCTCGGTCTGCTCCGAGGCCGACGCATTCGTCGCCGCCTCGCTCACCGGGTTCTCCCCCACCGCACGGCTGGCTTTCATGGTCGTCGGTCCCATGGTCGATCTGAAGCTCATCGCCCTGCAGTCGGGCACCTTCGGACGCGCTTTCGCCATCCGTTTCTCGACGGCCACCTGGCTCACGGCCGTACTGTTCAGCGCACTGGTGGGGTGGTGGCTGCTGTGAAGCGCAACTTCCAAGTGCTGCTTCTGCTGTTGACCGGCGCCGGCCTGCTGCACATCGCGCTGCTCACCGATCTCTACCTGCGCTACGTCCAGCCGGGGCTGCGGCCGCTGCTCGTCGCGTCCGGCGTGCTGTTGGTATTGCTCGGTACGGTCGGCGCGGCCCGCGACGGATTCCCTTTCAGCCGGCCGGACCCCGACCACGGCGCACATGCGGACCATGGCTACGACCACAGCAACGGCCCGCGGGCCGCCTGGCTGCTGTACGCGCCCGCGATCACCCTGCTCCTCTTCGCGCCCCCCGCCCTTGGCTCGTACACCGCCTCACGCGACGAGGCCAAGGCCGCCACCGCCGGAGCAAGCAGTCTGCCCGCCCTCCCGGCACACGGCACCCTCGACCTCTCGCTGGGCGAATTCAGCTCCCGGGCAAGCTGGGACACCAGCAGATCCCTCGCGGGGCGCACGGTCCGCCTCACCGGATTCGTCACCCCGGGCGAGAGGGAGACCTGGTACCTCAGCCGCCTGATCGTCACCTGTTGCGCCGCCGACGCCCAGGTCCTCAAAGTCCGGATGTACGGCGCCAAGTCCCCGCCGCCCGACACCTGGGTGACGGTCACCGGCGGGTGGCACCCCACCGGCAAGGTCGGCACGGACTCAGCACGCCCAGCCCTGAACGTCAGCACGGTCACGCGCATCCCCACACCCGAGAATCCGTACAAGGACATACCCAAGAGCACCGCGAACCGACGAGAGCCTGCTGCTCGGCAGGGCGGCGGTGCGATCCTCTCCGGCAGGGATGTCGCGGTACAGGCACTGGGAAGCCCTGAGAACCGTTGCTCCTCCGGACCTGATCGCTGAGATGCCTCTCGTGGAGTGGGAGCCGCTCCCTCCGACGGGGACGACGGTCAGCGGGTGGCTGGTGCCGCGTCAGCCAGGGTTTGCCCGGTAGCGAGGTGACCTGGTGCGGTCAGCTGCAAGGCCCCGGATCGGCCTCGTAGTGGGCCTACTCGGTCGATCGGGCAACGCAGCAGATGGCCGTGCCAGGGCGGCGAGCGGGGCAAACCCTGGCTGACGCGGGACTAGCGGGAGCTGTAGGGGATCAGGGCCATCTCACGGGCGTTCTTGATGGCTCGGGCGATCTGCCGCTGCTGCTGCTTCGTCACATGGGTCACCCGGCGACTGCGGATCTTGCCACGGTCGGAGATGAACCTCCGCAGCAGGTCGGTGTCCTTGTAGTCGATGTACGTGATGCCGGCGGCATCCAGCGGGTTGACACGGCGCTTGGAAACCTTCGGCTTGAGGTTGCTGCGGCGGGGCACGGTCAGGTCCTTTCCTTGCGGTTACGGGGACGGTTACGCGTTCAGGCGACGGGGTCGAGCAGGTCGTCGAAGGCGTGCGACAGCACTTTCCAGGCCTCCGGTCCGGCCGCGTACTCGGCGTCGGTGAGCAGGCACGAGTCGAGGAGGGCCAGCAGTCCGTCGCGGTCGAGGCCGGGTGAGGTGAAGGTGAGGTGCTGGCAGCGGTCGCCGTGGTCGGGGTGCCAGTCGAGCGAGGCGGCGACGCGGCGCTCGGCGGGCACCATGTCCCAGGCGGCGTCCGGCAGGGCGGCCAGCCAGGGCCCGGCGGATTCCACGCACAGTGCACCACCGGCGGCGTCCCACACCAGCAGCGTGTCGGGCCGGTCGGCCAGCCAGAACCGGCCCCGGATACGGGCGGCCGCGCAGGTCAGGTCTTCCAGCGCCGCGTAGAGCCGCCCCGGGTGGAAGGGCCTGTCGCGCCGCCAGACGAGCGTGGAGACCCCGTGGTCGTCGGCTTCCTGCGGCAGCAATGCGCATGCCGGGTGCTGCCGGACGGCCGCCGCCCCATGGTCGAACCCCGCCATCAGGGCGGCGCCCAACCTGCCTTCTTCGACGCGGACTTGCCGTGCGGCCGGGGTGAGCTGGGTGAGCAGCGCGAGATCGGCGTCGTCCGCCGGCTCGTCGCCCTCGGCGAGGGCGATCACCGTGGGGTACTCGATCTGCCGCGCGAAGGTGTCGGCGACCGTGCGCTGATCGGTGGGGGCGGCGGCCAGGCCGGCCTCGGCGAGGTCGTCGCCGTTGGCGAGGTAGGGCAGAACGAGCGCCGGGTCGACCGCTGTGGCCACCCCCGTCAGCTCCAGCGATTCGCCCTCTGCCGCGATGACGGAGGCCATGGCCTGCGGCTCGACGGAGTCCCAGAGTTCGACGACGGCCAGCCGGTACGTTCCGGCATCGGCGAGCCGCAGCAGCTCGGGCACCAGATCCTCGCGCAGCGCGCAGCAGGCACAGTCGTTCACCAGCGGGGAGTCACCGCTGCTGACCAGGCCGTTGATGTCACGGATGGTGCGGTGCACCGAGCCTTGGTGTGCGGCGGACAGGTCGTGGTGGAGAACGACGGTGCCAGGCACCTTGCGCAGGATGTCTCCGACCGCGGCACGACGAGCGCCTTCGCAGAGGCCGCCGACGATCGCTACGGGCAGCCGCACGCCGTCGCCGCTCACCGTGCCCCCCGTCCGTATCGGCGCTGGAAGCGCTCGACGCGGCCGGCGGTGTCCAGGACCCGCTGGGTGCCGGTGTAGAAGGGGTGGCTCGCCGAGGAGATCTCGACGTCGATGACGGGGTAGGTGTTGCCGTCCTCCCAGACGACGGTCTTGTCACTGGTGGCCGTGGAGCGGGTGAGGAAGGCGTAGTCTGCGGCCCGGTCGCGGAAGACGACCGGCCGGTACTCGGGGTGGATGCCTGGCTTCATGGATGGGTCAGCGCTCCTCACGGAATTCGACGTGGCGGCCGACGACGGGGTCGTACTTGCGCAAGGTCAGCCGGTCGGGGTTGTTCCGGCGGTTCTTGCGGGTCACGTAGGTGTAGCCGGTTCCGGCGGTCGACCTGAGCTTGATGATCGGACGTAGTTCGTTGCGGGCCATGCCCGGCAGCATACACAGCATTGGTTTTCATTTTCATCTAGCTGGTACGGTGCTGCCGTAACGACCACACACGACAAGAGGGGCTCCATGTCCGCCCACTGCCAACTCACCGGCCGGAAACCGGCCTTCGGCAACAACATCTCCCACTCGCACCGCCGCACCAAGCGCCGGTTCGACCCCAACATCCAGCGCAAGCGCTACTGGCTGCCGAGCGAAGGCCGCTACGTCCGGCTCACCCTCAGTGCCAAGGGCATCAAGACCGTCGACACGATCGGCATCGAAGCCGCGGTTGCCCGTATCCGCGCCCAGGGTGGGGTCGACCCTACCGGAGGTAAGGGGAAAAGGGTCTGATGGCGAAGAAGAGCAAGATCGCCAAGAACGAGCAGCGGCGCGCGATCGTCGCCCGCTACGCCGAGCGCCGCGCCGAGTTGAAGGCGATCATCGCCAGCCCCCGCACGTCCGACGACGAGCGCGCCGCCGCGCAGCAGGAGCTGCGCCGCCAGCCGCGTGACGCCAGCGCCACCCGGGTGCGCAACCGCGACTCCGTCGACGGACGCCCCCGCGGCCACCTGCGCGCCTTCGGCCTGTCCCGGATCCGCCTGCGCGACATGGCCCATGCGGGCGAACTTCCCGGCGTGACCAAGAGCAGCTGGTGACCTTCACAGGGAGGGCCTGAAGCCCCCTCACACGCTTCTGCCGAAGCCGGAGTCGGGCACCAGAGGCGGGCTCTCATGCCGTCCGGGCACCGCCCGGGCGGCACTTTCATGTCAGCCCAGGTCCGCTCCCGAAGTCAGATCGCGAGCGCCCAGCCGGAGGTGCTCGATGTGATATACGGCCTCGTCGAGCAGCTGGGCCACATGGTTGTCGTAGAGGCTGTAGACGATCCGGCGGCCTTGCCGGGAGCCGGTGACCAGACCGAGGGCACGCAGCAGCCGCAGTTGATGGGAGACGGCCGACTGCTCCATGCCGACCGCCTGGGCGAGCTCGGTCACCGCGCACGGGCCCTGACGGAGCCGGGTCAGGATCATCAGCCGCGACGGCGTGGCCAGGGCCTGCAGCGTGGCGGCGATGGTGGCGGCGGAATCCGCGTCCAGGTGCGCCGCCGGTGTGGTCCTGCCATCGACTCCATGTCCCATGGGATCATCGTATCCAGAGTAACAATTGAAGACCTCTTCATGTATTCCGTTATGGTGGAGGCGTTCCTCATGTCCCCTCCTGACGAAGAGGTGCGACCCCATGGCTCCTGCACTGGTCGACGACCGGCCGACCCTCGACGCGGCCGCAGCGGCTTCCGCCCGGCCACGCCGCACCCGGCCGTTCGCCCTGCCTGAGATCCGCTGGGCGGCACTGTCCGCTGCGGCGTTCCTGGCGGCCTTCCCGCTCGATCTGGCCGGTGCCCCGGCGTGGACCTGGGGTGTGCTCTACGCGGTCTGCTACGCCTCCGGAGGCTGGGAGCCGGGCTTGGCCGGGCTCCGGGCGCTGCGGGAGCGGACTCTCGACGTTGACCTGCTGATGGTCGCTGCGGCGCTCGGGGCGGCGGCGATCGGTCAGTTCCTCGACGGTGGACTGTTGATCGTGATCTTCGCGGTCTCCGGGGCGCTGGAGGCGCTCGCCACCCGGCGCACCGAGGACTCGGTGCGCGGGTTGCTCGATCTGGCCCCGGCCACGGCCGTGCGCCTCAACCCCGGCGGCGGCGAGGAACAGGTGAATGCGACGGCACTGCGGGTGGGCGACACCGTGCTGGTGCGGCCCGGTGAGCGGCTTCCTGCCGACGGCAGGGTGCTCGACGGGGCGAGCGAGGTCGACCAGGCCACCATCACCGGCGAGCCGCTGCCCGTAGCGAAGGCGGCTGGTGACGAGGTGTTCGCGAGCACTGTCAACGGCACGGGTGCGCTGCGCGTTCGCGTCGGGCGGGATGCCTCTGACTCGGTCATCGCCCGGATCGTCGCCATGGTCGAGGAGGCGAGCCGGACGAAGGCGCCGACCCAGCTGTTCATCGAGAAGGTCGAGCAGCGCTACTCGGTCGGTGTCGTCGTCGCCACGCTCGCGCTCTTCACGGTCCCGCTTGCCTTCGGTGCCGACTTCACCGAGACGCTGCTGCGGGCCATGACGTTCATGATCGTGGCCTCGCCGTGCGCGGTGGTGCTCGCCACGATGCCGCCGCTGCTGTCCGCGATCGCCAACGCAGGGCGGCACGGCGTTCTGGTCAAGTCCGCCGTCGCCATGGAGCAGTTGGGCGCGGTGACCCGGGTGGCTCTGGACAAGACGGGGACCCTTACGGAAGGTGCTCCTCGCGTCGTTGAGGTACGGGCGTTGCCGGGCAGCGGACTCGCCCAGGACACCGCGCTGGAGCTGGCCGGAGCGGCCGAGTACCCGAGCGAGCACCCCCTCGCACGAGCCGTGGTCGCGGCCGCGCAGGAACGCGGTCTGCGGCTGGAGAAGGCGCGGGCGTTCTCCTCCCTTCCCGGCCGCGGAGTACGGGCTGACATCGCGGGCCGTACGGTCGAGGTCGGCAGCCCTGCCTCGTTGCTCGACGGCGCGGCCGAGGACGCTCGTGCCGTTGTCTTGGAGATGGAGCAGGCCGGCCGCACGGCCGTGGTCGTACGGGTCGACGGCTCGCCCGTCGCCGTGCTCGCCGTCTCCGACCGGATCCGCAGCGGTGCCGCGGAGGCGGTGGCCGTACTCGGCGAACTCACCGGCAATGCCCCGGCCTTGGTGACCGGCGACAACAAGCGCGCCGCCGCCCGCCTGGCCGGCGACGCCGGCATCACGGATGTCCGCGCCGGACTGCTGCCGCAGGACAAGGTCTCGGTCGTGCGGGAGTGGCAGGCGGACGGGCAGAAGGTGCTCGTCGTCGGCGACGGCGTCAATGACGCTCCGGCGCTCGCCGCCGCCGACAGCGGTATCGCCATGGGCAGGGCCGGATCGGGTCTGGCGCTTGACGCGGCCGACGCTGTCGTCGTACGCGACGAGTTGTCCGCCGTCCCCACCGTCGTCGCCCTCTCCCGCCGAGCCCGCCGCTTGGTGGTGCAGAACCTGGTCGTCGCCTCCGTCTGCATCGGCGGTCTGGTGGTCTGGGACCTGGCCGGGCATCTGCCGCTGCCGCTCGGAGTCGCCGGTCACGAGGGTTCCACCGTCCTGGTCGGGCTCAATGGCCTCCGCCTGCTGCGCGAGTCGGCGTGGCGCCGGGCGGCCGCATGCTGAGGCGGCATCAGCGGCGAGCACGGGCCCGAGCGGCGCTCGGCGGACAGACGAACGGCAGCGCGAGGGTGGCCGGCGGCTCGGCCATGCCCGGCCCGCCGGCCGCCACCCACGCGCGGATGCCGTCGGTGCAGTCGTCGTCCATCGCCCAGCCGATCCAGGTCGAGCGGCCGCCTCTGCGCCGGCCGTCGCTCGAGGGCTGAACCACCACGACATTCTCCCCCGGCCTTCGGCCGGGTGGGGTACCCCCGGCGAAGCCAGGGGGAGTGCCCCCAGGCCGCACGGCCCAAGGCAGTCGCTCGTACGGTGTGCTCCTCAGCCGGTGGCAGCGGACTCGTGGGCGTGCTCGTGCTCGCAGGCGTCGTCGATGCCGTACGTCTCCCAGGACGGGAACGGGTCGTCCAGCCCGGCGGCGGACTCGCCGTCCTCCAGGAGGCAGGCGGTCAGCCGATCAGCCAGGGCGTCCTTGCGCAGGGCGGTGCCGATGAAGACCAGCTCCTGCGCCTGCTGTTCGCCACTTCGGACACCGGCCGGCTCGAAGCGGGCGACGACGCCGGCCTGGGACCACAGCCCGGTGACGGCGGGGCGGGTGGCGAGCCGGAAGAAGCCCTTGGAGCGCAGGATGTCGCCGTACCCTCCGCTGTCGAGGTCCTCGGCGACGAAGCGCCACAACCGCTCAGGATGGAAAGGCCGGTCCGCTCGGAAGACCAGGCTGGAGATTCCGTACTCCTCGGTCTCCGGCACGTGATCGCCGTTGAGTTCGGCGACCCAGCCGGGGGCCTGCTGGGCCTTCTCCACGTCGAAGCGACCGGTGCCGAGGATCTCGGCCGGGTCCACCTGCCCGTGTCGCACCTGCACGATCCGGGCCGAGGGGTTGAGGCGGGCCAAGGTGGCCCGCAGCCGGGTCGCTTCCGCGCCGGTGACGAGGTCCAGCTTGTTGAGCACGATCACGTCGGCGAACTCGACCTGGTCCATCAGCAGGTCGCTGACGGTCCGCTCGTCGTCCTCGTACTGGTCCAGGCCCCGCTCCGTCAGCTCGTCGCCACGCGCCATCTCGGACAGGAAGTTCGCGGCGTCGACGACGGTGACCATGGTGTCCAGGGCCGCGACGTCCGCGAGCATCGCCCCGTCGTCGCGGGCGAAGGAGAAGGTGGCGGCCACTGGCATGGGCTCGGAAATCCCACTGGACTCGATGAGCAGGTAGTCGAACCGGCCCGCGCGGGCGAGCCGGTCCACCTCCTCCAGCAGGTCGTCCCGCAGCGTGCAGCAGATGCAGCCGTTGGTCATCTCGACCAGCCGCTCCTCGGTGCGGGACAGCGAAGCACCACCGTCCCGCACCAGCGCCGCATCGATGTTGACCTCGCTCATATCGTTCACGATCACGGCCACGCGAAGCCCCGCGCGGTTGTGCAGGACGTGATTGAGCAGCGTGGTCTTGCCCGCGCCCAGGAACCCGGACAGCACCGTGACCGGGAGACGGCGGGCGGGGACAGCGGATGCGGCGGAGTCGGACACGGGCGGTTCCTGTTCATACGGGATCGGCTGCGGGACTGCGGTGCACGGCCCGTCAGTTCCCGGGCACGGGCAGCAGACCGCGCTCGTAGGCGCGGACCAGCCGGCGCGGCACCTGGTGGGCGCGGCCGTCGACGTAGATCACCGCGAGGTCCGGGGTGTTCGCCTTCCACTGCGCGCGGCGGTGGCGGGTGTTGCTGCGGGACACCTTGCGCTTGGGCACGGCCATGGGCGAAACCTCCTGAGGGACGGTGGATGGAGCCCCGAAGCTACATGAAAACGAATGTCATAAGCAAAAATCCGGGCCGGCGGCCGCGCCGTATGTGCCATCTCCCTGCTCAGCACCGACGCTCGCCGACAGCATCGCTGCCGCGAGCAGCGAAGAAGGCCACGGGGCCCCAGGCCGCCAGGGGCGCAGCGACCTCGCGTCCCTGCGCCCCTGGCCTCTCCGGCGAGCAGTGATCAGGCCGCGGAACGCGCGAGGGCGGGCTCCCTGTCGACGGGCCCGGAGTAGTCCCGCTGAGCAGCGGTTTCCTCAGCGTCCCGCAGCAGCGCGATCAGAGACATACGCGCACGGGCGACCCGGGAGCGCACGGTGCCCACCGGGCAGCCCGTGGCCAGTGCCGCCTCGGCGTAGGGCAGCCCCCGCAGCTGGGTGAGGACGAAGGCCTCGCGACGCTCGTCAGGGAGGGAGTCCAGCAGTTCGGCAAGCGCGATGGCGTCTTCGAATCCGGGCAGGTCCTGGGGCTGGACCTGCTCGGCGGCGGACTGCCAGTCGTCCGTGTCCAGCAGCCGCGGCCGAGCCGCGGTGTAGCGGAGCCGGTCCACCACCGCCCGCCGCGCTATGGACAGCAGCCATGTGCGTGCGGAGGATCGACCCTCGAAGCGGTGCAAGCTGCCCAGGACCCGCAGGAAGGTCTCCTGCGTCAGGTCATCCGCGGCTTGCGGGTCCGCGCTCAGAAAGGCCACATATCGCCAAACGTCGGGCCTAAGGGCGCGGACGAACCGTTCGAAGGCATCGGCGTCGCCACTCCGGGCGGCGAGTGCCCATGCCGTTATGGCGTCGTCACGTGAGGCCGTGGGGCGTGATGGGGGTGATGGCCGCGCATCAGTACATCGCGGAAGAGGAGTGGGCAGGGCAGGTTTCATCGCCTTGTGTCCTTCTCGGAATTCCGGGATCCGGAGCCGTGCGGCGACGGGTCCGGTACGTCGTACGGCCACGCCGCATGGCGGGGCGGCCGATGCCCGAGGCGAGCGATGCGTGATGCGTCGCGCCGTCGGGGAGCCGGCTGTCAGATGACAGCGATCCCGGCAGGCGGACCCCGAGAGGTGATGGCGTACACAAGGGTCGGCTGCCGCGGCGCACGGCAGGCTCGGTGGTGACCGAGGAGGCGCGGCCGGTGCGGCGGTGCGGGGAGACGAATCAGCAGTCGTAGTGGTGCGACGAACCATCCGGCGAGGGCGCGCAGGATACGGAAGGCGGCCCGCTCGCCGTGGGCGAGCCACAGCCCGCACAGCAGCGCGGCCAGCACGTGCGCCGCCAGCATGCCGGCCGAGGACATGCCGTCCATTCCGTGTGCTGTCGGCATCGACGCGCTGTCCATCGCGGCGTGCATGGCGTGCCCGGCGTGGCCGGTCATGGACGCGTGGCCCATGCCAAGCGGGGACCCGTGCATGTGAGATGTGGTGTCCGACGCCCCGCACAACAGGTGCTGCGCCCACTGCCGGGAGAATGAGGAACTGTCCGGGAGCGCAGGTCGAACAGCGGCCTGGGCCAAGGAGAATGTGGAATGCAATACGGCCTGAGTGGCGACCGCGACCGAGACGACGGCGAGCGGGCTGCGTTCGCGGTCGGCGAGGCACCACGCCATGGCACCGGTCGCTGTGGCCCCGGTGGCCAGGGCCCACCACGGGACGGCGCATCCCGATGTCATCACGTGACCGATGGCGGCGAGCAACACGCAGACGGCTGCGAACACCGCAGCCCGCACCGCGCGAAAAGCCCACCCTGCTGTCATGGCAGCCACATCCTCGCATCCACACCACGTCGCCAAACGCCGGGTACGTACATTCCACGGGCGCCGCTCACTCCAGCTGATATGACACAAGTCACATGTGATGGCGGGAACTTGTCGGGCTTACGAGCCGACTCCTGGCCAGGTGCACATGATCACAGGGGAACATCACAGGGGAACATCACAGGGGAACATCACAGGGGAACGGAGACATCGTGAGCGCGGAGCGGGTAGCGCGTGCTGCTTCGGTAGCAGCGGACGGGAACCGGGCATCCGGCGCCATGACGGCCCTGCTGACCTGCGCCATGGCGTTCTCGATGATGCAGCTGTTCCTTCTTGGGGCGCTGGGCCCGCGGCTCGTCGACCAGTTGGGCGTCTCTCCTACGCTTCTGGGCCTGACCACGACGATCGGGTTCGGGGCGGCGGCCCTGCTGTCCCCGGCGAGTGGGCGGGTGGTGGACCGGGTGGGTCCGCGCCGTTGCCTGGTCGCGCTGCTGTTGGTGTCCGCGGCGGCGCTGGCGTTGATCGGGGCGACGCCCGGCGCCGGGTTCCTGCTTGTGGCGGTCGCGCTGGGCGGACTGCCGCAGGCGCTGGCCAACCCCGCGACCAACAAGGCGATCCTGGCCGCCGTGCCGCCCGAGAGGCGAGGTTCGGTGACCGGCATGAAGCAGTCGGGGGTGCAACTCGGAGCCTTCGCCGCGGGACTTCCGCTCGCGGCGCTGGCCGGGGCCGTCGGCTGGCGGGGAGCGGTGTGGACAGCGGCGGGGGCAGCGGTCGTCGCGGCGGTCTGGGCGGCTCGTACTCTGCCGGCAGATCCCGCGGCCGCGGCGTCGCGGGGTCCGCGTCCGTCGATCGTGCCGCGTGGCGCGATCGCCTGGTTGTCGGTGTTCTCCCTGCTGCTGGGCTGCGGGATCGCGTCGGTCAACACCTACCTGGCGCTCTTCGGCGCGCAGCGGCTGGGCTTGGGCCCGACTGCCGCAGGTGCGCTGGTGGCGGTGCTGGGTGTCGCCGGCATCGCGGGGCGGGTGGGCTGGTCGAAGGTGGCGGGTCGCCCAGGGCGTGCCGAGTGGTTGCCGGGCGGCCTGGCGGCGGGCGCGGTCGGGGCGGCACTGCTGCTGGCGAGCGCCGCCTTCGTACCTCCCCTGGCGTGGGTGGCCGCCGTGGCCGTAGGGGTCTTCGCGGTGGCGGGCAACGCCGTGTCGATGGTCCTGGTCATGCAGCGTGCGGCGCCGGGCCGGGCGGGGCAGGACTCGGCCCTGGTCTCGGCGGGATTCTTCGGCGGGTTCGCCGTCGGCCCGCCGCTGTTCGGTCTGTTGGCGGAGGCGGGGCACTACGGGCCCGGCTGGCTGCTGGTGGCGGCCGAGTTCGCGGGCGCCTGCGCGACCGCCGTGCTCTGGGCCGTACGGGACCGGCGCCGGCGTGCCGCGGGAGAGACATGAGCACACCCGCGTGGGCGGCGCCGGCCCTTGCGAGGGTCCTCGGCCGTGTGGCGACCACCCGGGACGACGTGGGTGACCGATTCCCCCTGTTCGCCGATCCGGACAGCGGTCGCTGGACGACCACCGGCCGAGGTTCGTGGACGGGGGGATTCTGGGCGGGGCTGCTGTGGCTGCGCGCTCTGCACACCGAGGACAAGGACGATCGCGACGCCGCGGTACGGTGCACGGATCGACTGGCGCGGTGGGCCGGGGCCGATACCGCCACCCGGGGCCTCATCCTCTGGTACGGGACGGCGCTCGCTGCCGGCCCTGGAGGTGAGGACCGCGCGGCGGACCTGAGAGACCGGGCGGCTCGGGCCTGTCTGGAGGCCTTCGATCCCGAACTCGGCCTGGTGCCCTGGGGATCGGCCTTCGGGGGTCCGCGTCTGCTGGCGCGCGCCGACGGGGTGCCGGGCATGGTGCAGCTCTTGGCCGCGGCCGGCCCGGACGGTGTGACAGCGGCCGGATCACACCTGCGCGGGCATCTCCGGTTGTGCCTGGCGGACGGAGTGCTGCGGCCGGCGTGGCGGTTCGATCCGGCCGCGGGCTGGAGCAGCTGCGACACTCCGACGCCTGGCTGGAGCAGGGGCCGCCCGTGGCTGCTGCTCGCGGTGGCCGACGCACTGCAGCACCTGGGCCCCGGGGAATTCGAGCGGCCGGCACGGCAGCTTGCCGCCCCCGGTCCGATGCCTGTCCCGCCGGCCGACGCTGCCCGGCCCGACGGCCCGCTCGACACCTCCGCCGCCGCCATCGAGGCGGTCGCGCTGCTGAAACTCGCCCACGCCACGGGCGAGTCCTGCTGGTACGAGCATGCGGTGGACACGCTGGAGCACTTGGTCCAGGCGCACCTGACCGGATCCGGGGAGCACCGGCCGCCCGGCATGCTGCTGGGCGGCTGCTACGACCTCGACCGGAGCACCGCCATCCAACACGAGCTGATCTGGGGCGACTTCTTCCTCGCGTACGGCCTCTCCGTGCTCACCGGCCTCGTCGACGTCCGGGACGCATAGGGCCGTCCGGAGGTCGGTCAGTCCGTTCGGAGCACACGACGCGCGACGGACGTGATGTGCAACTCGTCCGGGCCGTCGAGGATCCGCGCCGTGCGACCGGAGCGGAAGAGCGCCGGAAGCGGGGTGTCCGGGCCGAGACCGGCTGCCCCGTACACCTGGATGGCGGCGTCGGCCACCTGCTGGAGCATACGCGCCGCGGCGACCTTCGCCAGGCCCACCTCCACGTGCGCGTCCAAGCCCGCGTCGAGGAGAGCCGCTGCCTCGAAGACCAGCGGACGGGTGCTGCGCAGGGCAAGCAGCGCCTCGAAGACCTGCCGCTGCACGAGCTGGAGGTCGCCCAGGGGGCCGCGTGACCGGGCACGGGTCACCGCCCGGTCACGCATCAGGTCGAACGCACGTTGAGCCTGGCCGAGCCAGCGCAGGCAGCGCAGGGTCCGGCCCAGTTGCAGCCGCTCCCCCGCGACAGCCAGCGCCTTGCCGCGCTCGCCGATGAGGTGGTCGCCGTCCACGGTGACCTGGTCGAGTTCGATCTCCCACTGTCCGCCGGCGCCGAGGACCGGCAATTCGCGCACCACACGGAAGCCGGGCGAGTCAGTGGGCACCAGCAGCAGGGACAGCCCTTCGCGGTCCGCGGGCGCGCCGTCGGTGCGGGCGAGAACAGTGACGAGGTCCGCGTCGGCGGCACCGGAGGTGAACCACTTCCGGCCGCTGACGGTCCAGCCGCCGTCCGCCCCCGCCACGGCCCGGGTACCGGTGAGCAAAGGGTCGGTGCCCGCCGTGTCGGGTTCCGTCATGGCGTAACACGCACGCACCTCCCCCGCGACCAGCCGCTGGAGAAGCGATTCACGCACCCGTTCGCTGCCATGCCGCTCCAGCATGATCGCGTCCAGCAGCGTTGCCGAGCCCAACGCCGCGGGTCCGTGGTCGCTCGCCCCCTCGGCCTCGGCCACATGCGCGTACCACCGCAGCGGCAGACCTTGACCGCCGAGCTCTGCCGGGAGGGGCAGTGCCCACAGGCCCTCGTTCCTGGCCTCTCGCCGGAGTGTGCGCAGGGCGGCCGTGGCAGCGGGGCCGCCGCCGTCCAGTACGGGCTCGCGGGGCATCACCCTCTCCCGCACGAAAGACGCGACCCGATCCCTCAACTCCCGTACTTCTCGCGGGCAATGAGGTAGTCCGCGCGCCGCATCGGCCTGGCTCTCCACCACTTTCCTCCATCCCCGGGGAACCCATGGGAACGACAGTCCGACTGTCTCTCCGTGGAACTGGTCGGGCGCGAACACCCCCCGGTTCCCGTCTTCCGAACATCCCAGGCGGGGCCACCGCCGCCGCCAGGAGAGGAGAGGCATGGCGTCACCAGCGATCACGCGGACGGTCCGGCCACTCGACGGACTGCGCCTTGAAACCTCGGGTCCGCCGGGACCGGCCGACGGACTTGTCGCCGAACATCTGCGGCTGCTGGGGGCGGGGACAGACGACAACCGGGGCGGCTGTTTCGCTCTTTCCGGTGCCGGGTTCGATGAGCTCCACGCCGAGACGGCGTGGGCCCGCACCGGCTCCAACAGCGGGATCGCCGACGAGGCCACCGTACAGGCCGCCACCGGGATCATGGCCGTGCACGGTCGCCGCGACGGCAGCCCGCGCGGCCTGGCCGCCGACTACGCCGCGACCGCCACCGCCGTACTCACCGTGCAGGGGCTGCTGGCCGGGCTGCTCGCCCACGCTCGCGGCGGCCGGGCCACTGGGGTGCGGACCAGCGCCGACCGGGCCGGGCTCCTCACGGTGTCCCAGTACCTCGCCGCGGCCGGGGCCGACGAGGGCGAGGCAGCGGAACTCGCCCCCGGCGGACCTCCGTTCACCGCCGCCGACGGCACCGTCTTCGAGCTGGAAACCCTCGATGCGGGCGTGTGGGCCGCGTTCTGGCGGGCGCTCGGCGCTCCCGAGGACGCGATACGGTCCGGCTGGCGGCCCTTCCAGTTCCGGTACGCGACAGCCTGCGCACCGTTTCCCGGTGCCCTGCACACCACGGTCCGGGCGTGCTCCTGGGAGGAGATACGACACGCCGCCGAGACCTCGGGCGCCGATCTGTGCCGCCTGCGTTCGCTCGCCGACCGTGCCTCCCGGTACGACGCGGCACCCCCCTGGAAGCTGACCTCGTACGACGCATCCCACGCCGGCTCCGGCGGAGCAGGTGACGCGCCCCTGGCCGGCCTGACCGTGCTCGAGGCCGGGCGCCGTATCCAGGCCCCGCTCACCGCACACCTGCTTGGGCTGCTCGGCGCCGAGGTCATCCGGATCGAGCCACCGGGCGGCGACCCGCTGCGCGGCATGCCCCCGGCGTGTTCCGGGACCTCGGCGCGCTGGCTCGCCCTCAACCGGGGCAAGAAGGCCGTCGAGGTGGACATCAAATCCGAGCCCGACCGGCGGCGGTTGCGCGAGATGGCGGCCGAGGCGGACGTCTTCCTGCACAACTGGGCCCCCGGCAAGGCCGCGCAACTCGGCTTGGACCGGGAACATCTGGCCGCTGCCAACCCCGCGCTCGTCTACGCCTACACCAGCGGCTGGGCCGACCGGCTGCCCGGCGCCCCCATGGGAACCGACTTCATGGTCCAGGCCCGTACCGGCGTCGGCGAAGCCGTCCGTCCGGCCGACGAGCCCCCGGCGCCGTCCCTGATGACCCTGCTCGACGTGCTCGGCGGCCTGCTCGGCACCGAAGCCGTACTGGCCGGGCTGCTCCTGCGGGAGCGCACCGGCAGAGGCGTACGGGTGGACTCGTCCCTCCTCGGTGCGGCCGACGTCCTCACCGCACCCGCGCTGCGCAGAGCCGCCGAAGGCCGCGACCCGCGCCGCCCGGCGGGATTCCGCCGCCCGTTGCCGACCGCCGACGGCCTCGTCGCAGCCACCGACGCCTGCGCCGCCGAAGCGGCCGCCCATGATCTGAGCCGGCTGCCCACCGAGGAGGCCCTGGCCGAGCTGCGCGCCCACGGCCTGACCGCGACCCCCGTCACCACCGACCTGGCCGGCCTGCACCACGATCCGCGCTTCGCCGGCTCCATCAGCCGCGACGCCCACGGCGCCCTGGCCGTTCCCGACCCCTGGAGCTTCGCATGACCCTCGAGCTGCACGACCTGGTACCCACCGAAGTCCGGCGGTCCTGGGTGGTCGAAGGGGCCTGCCCCGACCTCGACCTCTACAGCCTGTTCCGCGCGCGCCAGATCGCGGACCTGCACCGCACCGCCGTTGTGGATGCCAAGGGACAACTGTGTTATACCGCCCTGGACCGCAAGGTCCGATGTCTGGCCACCGGCCTCAGAGACCTCGGCATACGGCCGGGCGACGTGGTCGGCGTCCAGCTCCCCAACAACCGCAACGCCGTCATCGCGGACCTGGCCCTGGCGGCCCTCGGAGCGATAGCCCTGCCGTTCCCGGTCGGCCGGGGGACCCTTGAGGCCGAGTGTCTGCTGCGGCGCGCCGAGGCTGTCGCCGTGATCGCCGCCGTCGAGCACCGCGGCTCCCACCACGCCGCCGACCTGCACACCCTGACCGGCGCTCTTCCGGCGCTGCGCCACGTCATAGCCGCGGGGCCCGGCACCGCCCCTGAGGGAACGACCCCTCTCTCGCGGCTGATGCGCTCGGACCCGATCGGCTTCGCCCCCGCCCGGCCCGACCCCGACAGCCCGGCCCGCATCCTGGTCTCGTCCGGCTCCGAGGCCGAGCCCAAGATGGTCGCCTACTCGCACAACGCGCTGGCCGGCGGACGCGGCAACTTCCTCGCCTCGCTCATCCCGGACAACACCCCGCCACGCTGCCTGTTCCTGGTGCCGCTCGCCACCGCCTTCGGCTCCAACGGAACGTCGGTCGCCCTCGCCCGCCATGGGGGAACCCTCGTCCTGCTCGACCACTTCACCCCCGAAGGCGCCCTCACGGCGATACGGGAGCATGAGCCGACGCACATCCTCGGCGTGCCCACCATGGTGCGCATGATGCTCGACCGGCTCGACGAAACAGGCGAGAAGCTGCCCGCCCCCACCGCCCTGGTCCTCGGCGGGGCACCGCTGGACGAAGCGACGGCGACCGGTGCCGCCCAGGCGTTCGGCTGCCCGGTCGTCAACCTCTACGGGTCGGCCGACGGCGTCAACTGCCACACCGGATTGGACCACATGACGCCGCCCACCGATGGCTCCGGTGTCGTCGCCGGCCGGCCGGACCCCCGCGTGGCCGAGATCCGCATCACGGATCCGGACACCCACGAAACGCTGCCGGACGGCCGGATCGGGGAGATCATCGCGCGCGGCCCGATGACCCCCCTCTGTTACGTCGGCGCCCCCGAACTCGACGCCCGCTACCGCACACCCGACGGCTGGGTACGCACCGGCGACCTCGGCTTCCTCGACGACGGCGTCCTGCACGTCGCCGGACGCCTCAAGGACATCGTCATCCGCGGCGGCGCCAACATCAGCCCCGCCGAGGTGGAGCGGGAACTCACCTCCCATCCCCTGGTACGCGACGTGCTGTGCGTCGGCGTTCCGGATCCGTTGATGGGCGAGAGGCTGGCGGCCTGCGTGGTGGCGCGCCCCGACGGCGTCCCCACGCTCGACTCGCTCTGCGAGCACCTCACCAGGCGCGGACTGGAGCGGCGCAAACACCCCGAGCGCCTCCTCGTGGTGGACGAGCTGCCGCTGACGCCGGCGGGTAAGCCCGACCGGGCCACGCTGCGTCGGCGGCTGACCGAGAGCCTGCCGTCGGCGCGGTCGGCCACCATGGATCAGCTCGCACAGGCCGGCTGACAGCGCACAGGCGCGGAAGCGGGAGGGCACCCCGGGTGCCCTCCCGCCTTGTCGTTACGAGGCCTGGCGCCGCCGGACGAGGCCGACCGCCCCGTCCACGCGACGTGCCCGAGGGAGACGGCCAACGGCCGCCGAGGGGTGGGACACCCCTGCTGGAGAGGCCATCGTCGCGATGGCACACGGCCGTTGTGCACCCCCGGCGGAACGCCGACTGCCGAAGGCGACAGCGTCGACCGCCAGGCGACCGGAATCACGCGCGGTCTCGCGGCGCGTCAGGTGCCGGGAGGCCCGGGGTGCACAGCTGCCCCAGGACCTCCCGGCGAGTACGCCGTCGGCGTCAGGACGCGCCCATGGCCTTCTTCAGCTCGGCGGCGGCGTTCCGGTAGACAGACAGCAGATCCAGGTCCTCACCCGGGTAGTTGACGATCTTCACCTGCTTGGCACCCGAGTCGGGCAGCACCGTGCCCGTGGACATATGAGCGTTGTCCAGCACCAGTGCGGGCTTCTTCGCCGACAGTACGGACAGCTGCTTCGCTGTCACGGCCTCGGGTCCGTACGTCCCGATGACGTCCGCGCCCGCCATCTTGGCCGACCAGGCGGTGAAGACCTGGGTGACCGCGGTGGGTGCCTTGCCGCCCGGCCAGGCGCCCTTGAGATCCTTCCGGAGCTTTCCGTATTCGGTGTCGAACGACTTCTTCCAGGTGGCTGCGGCGTCCTCGGTGCCGAACAGCTTCCCCAGCCGGGCCACTTCGGCGGTTGCCTTGTCGGCGTCGTTGTCGAGCTTCACCTCGACCAACTCGGCATCGGACCCGGCGGCCTCCTTGATCTTCTCGGCGTACGGCTCGAAGGGCGCGTACAGCACGAAGTCGGCGTCGGCCACCGCTGCCAGATCGGAGGGCTTGGGGTCGTAGTCGGGGGCATGGTGCACCGACTGCGGAACGATGACCTTCACGTCCTTGGCACCCGCAGCCTTGGCGAACGCCCCTTCCCAGGTCGTGGTGGCCACGACCACCGGAGCCCCGTCGTGCGGGTGCTTGCCCTCGGCGGAGGACGAGGCGTCGGAGCCGCCGCACCCTGAGATCAGGGCGAGGCTCGCGGTCAGTGCGAGAAGGGGTGCGAAGCGGACGCGGCTGGGCGCCATGAGCTGAATCTCCGTTCAGGTATGAGATGGACGGCGAGGACGACGGCTCCGGCCGTCAGGACGAGGACCGGCCCCGGTGGCAGATCCATGGACAAGGCGACGAGAAAGCCCGTCAGATTGACGGCGACGCCGATGGCCACCGCCCAGACAGTGATCGACTTCAGGGAGGACCCCAGACGTCGCGCGGCCAGCGCAGGGAGCAGCGTCAGCGCATCGACCAGCAGCGCGCCGGTCAGCTTGATCGCACCTGCGACCGCCACGGCGACCAGAACCAGGAGAATCAGGGTCAGTGGCGCGACCGGCACCCCGGAGCACAGGGCGAGCTCACGGTCGTACAGCAGCAGCGCGACATCGCGCCGCCGCCACCAGAAGAGACCCGGCACAAGGGCGGCCAGCACCCCGAGCACCACCAGGTCGGCGGTCCCCACCGAGAGAATCGACCCCCACAGCAACGCGAACGCCCCGGAGGCATTGACCCCCGAGACCGCGAGCACCAGCAGGGCGGCTGCGATGGCCAGGCTCATCAACAAGCCCATCGCCCCGGAGAGCCCGTCCGGGGTACGGGCCATCGGGGCGACTCCGGCGCCCGCGAGCGCACAGGCCAGCAGCGCGCACAGCATGGGGTCCAGACCGGTCAGCAGCCCGATCGCGATGCCCAGCAGAGCGACGTGCATCATGGCGAAACGCACCGGCATGATGTCCAGCCCCACGATCACCACACCGATCACCGGGAGGCCGACGGCCGCCAGGAACAGGGCAGAGCCTGCCCGCTGGACCGGCGCGAGCTGCAGCAGTTCGGCGACGTTGGCGGCGAGGGTCACGGCACCTCCCGCAGTCGGCCCGCGGCCATCTCCAGCACGCGGTCGCAGCGGTCCGCCAGCGCCCGGTCATGCGTCACCACGACCAGGGTGACCGGCAGGGACAGCAGCACATCGGCCGCTTCCGCCTGACCGGCGAAGTCGAGGGCGGCCGTAGGCTCGTCGGCGAGCAGCACCCCGGCCCCGGCGGCGACGCAGCCGACCGCCCTGGCCAGGTACATACGCTGAAGCTGGCCACCGGACAGGGTGTGCAGAGCGCGGTCTTCCAGTCTGCCGACCCCCAGCTGCCGGGCCGCGTCCGACGCCTCGGCCGGGGCTCCGCTGCTCGCGAGCAACTCACCCGCCAACAGCGGGAACCGGCCCCCTGCGGGCTTCTGCGGAATCCACGCGCATGCCCGCCGTCGCCACGCCCACTCGGCGGCCGAGCGCGTGCCCCGGCCACCGACCAGGATCTCGCCCCGCACCTGCCGGTGCAGACCGAGGACCGCCCGCACCAGCGTGGTCTTCCCGGAGCCGTTGGTACCGGTCAGCGCCACGCGCTCACCGGCCGGGACCTCGAGATCCACGCCGCGGACAGCGTCCACCCGCCCATGCCGGCAGCCGACCTCGTGCATCCGCACCTCCAGGCCGCCCATCACACCTCCCTCATCACGACCAAGAGTCGGATGAGGACAGCGTTCAGTTCCCGCGACTCGGCAGGCACTCCGGCGAGCAGGCCAGGCCCTCCTCGGGCATGCAGTAGGTCAGCGCGGGTTGCAGCGGTCGGTCAGCGAGACCCGCAGATCGGTGGCGATCCGTCCGTAGGTGTCGATCAGCACGGGTTCCGCCCCCTCGGGGTGATGCGTGGAGCGGCCGGACGCCTGCGCGCTCGACCGCTCCACGGTCCACGAACGGTTACAGGGCCTTGAGTTCCTCGGTGACCTCGGCGACGGAGGACTTCGCGTCACCGAAGAGCATCGAGGTCTTGGGGTCGTAGTACAGCTCGTTGTCGATGCCGGCGAACCCGGGGTTCATCGACCGCTTGAGCACGATGACCGACTTCGCGTGGTCCACGTTCAGGATCGGCATCCCGTAGATGGGCGAGTTCGGGTTCGAGCGGGCGGCCGGGTTGGTGACGTCGTTCGCCCCGATCACCAGCGCCACGTCGGTGCGGCTGAACTCCCCGTTGATGTCGTCCATCTCCTTGAGCTGCTCGTACGGCACGTCGGCCTCGGCGAGCAGCACGTTCATGTGGCCGGGCATGCGTCCCGCGACGGGGTGGATGGCGTATTTGACCTCCACGCCCCGCCCCTCGAGGAGGTCGGCCATCTCGCGTACGGCGTGCTGGGCCTGCGCGACGGCCATGCCGTAGCCGGGGACGACGACCACCTGGCTCGCGTAGGCCATCTGGATCGCCGCGTCGGCCGCGCTGGTCTGCCGCACCGTCTGGTCCGCGGGGCCGGCCCCCGGCCCCGCGGTGACGCCCGTCCCGCCGAACCCGCCGGCGATGATGGCCGGGATGGACCGGTTCATCGCCTTGGCCATCAGGTCGGTGAGGATGGTGCCGGAGGCGCCGACGATCATGCCCGCGACGATCATCGCGGTGTTGTCCAGCGCCAGGCCGGTGGCCGCGGCCGACAGTCCGGTGAACGCGTTGAGCAACGAGATCACCACCGGCATGTCGGCGCCGCCGATCGGCAGCACCACCATGACACCGAGCAGCGCCGCGAACACCAGGACGCCGATGATCAGCGCCTCGGACGTCTGGCCCAGGCCGATGGCGACCGCACAGGCGACGGAGGCGAGCAGCACCGCCAGGTTGAGCGGCTGCTGGCCCCGGCCCAGGCTGATCGGCCTGCCCGGCAGGACCTCCTGCAACTTGCCGTAGGCGATCAGCGAGCCCCAGAACGACACCGAGCCGACGAGCGCGGCGAACAGCGAGGTGACCATGACGTATCCGGCCACCGTCGCGTAACCGTCGCTGTCCCGGAACTCGACCCACGAGATGAGGGCGACGGCGCCGCCCCCCACGCCGTTGAACAGCGCCACCATCTGCGGCATCGCGGTCATCTTGACCCGCTGCGCCGCCGGCACGCCGATCACCGTGCCCAGGACGAGGCCGAGCACGATCAGCCACCAGTTGCTCATCCCGGGGGTCAGCAGGGTCGCCACGATCGCGATGACCATGCCGGCGGCCGCAATGAGGTTGCCGCGCACCGCCGTCCGCGGGCCGGTCAGGCCCATGAGGCCGTGGATGAACAGGGCGAACGCGATGATGTAGAGGATCGTGATCAGGTCACCCATGGCTGGCCGCGTCCTTTCCGCTTCCGGCCCCGTCCGGCTTCTTCTTGAACATGCCGAGCATGCGGTCGGTCACCAGGAAGCCGCCGACCACGTTGATCGTGCCGAACACGATCGCGACGACCAGCAGCAGCTTGTCGACGGGCCCCGACGCCGAGATGCCGAGCACGACCAGGCCCCCGAGCAGCACGATGCCGTGGATGGCGTTCGTGCCCGACATGAGCGGGGTGTGCAGCGTGTTGGGCACCTTGGAGATCACTGCGAAGCCGACGAAGCCGGCCAGCACCAGGATCGCCAGGTTGGCCAGGAACATCATCGGGCCTCCGTCAACAGGTCGATGTTCCGCGTCACGCAGCAGGCGGCGAGGATCTCGTCCGAGAAGTCCGGTACGAGCTTGCCGTCGGTCAGCATGAGTTCGAGGAGCGCCTGTACGTTGCGCGCGTACAGTTCGCTGGAGTGCTCGGGCATCGTCGCCGGCAGGTTCAGCGGCGCAGCGATGGTGACGTCGTGCCGTACCACCGTTTCGCCCGGTGCGGTGAGTTCGCAGTTGCCGCCGGTCTCCCCGGCGAGATCGACCACCACGCCGCCGGGGCGCATCCGCCGCACGGCCTCGGCGGTGACCAGCTTCGGCGCCGGGCGTCCCGGGACGAGCGCGGTGGTGATCACCACGTCGAAGCCGGAGATCGCCTCGGTCAGCCGGCGCTGTTGCTCGGCCTGTTCCTCCTCGGACAGCGCGCGGGCGTAACCGCCGTCACCGGATGCCGTGACGCCCAGTTCGAGCCACTGCGCACCGAGCGAGCGGACCTGCTCCGCGACCTCGGGCCGGACATCGAAGCCGGTGGTACGGGCGCCGAGCCGCTTGGCAGTGGCCAGCGCCTGGAGCCCCGCGACGCCCACACCGAGCACCAGGACGGTGGCGGGCTTCACCGTTCCCGCGGCCGTGGTGAGCATGGGGAAGAATCGGGTGGAGCGTTCCGCGGCGAGCAGCACCGCCTTGTACCCGGCGACGTTGGCCTGGGAGGAGAGCGCGTCCATGGACTGCGCGCGGGAGATCCGCGGCACCGCCTCCATCGCGAAGCCGGTGACGCCCCTCAGGCACAGCTGCTCGGCGACCTCCGGTCTGGTCAGCGGCGCGAGGAAGCCGATCACCGTGGATCCCGCGCTCAGCAGGTCGATCTCGGATGGCGTCGGCGGGTTCACCTTCACCACGACCTCGGCCGGCCACGGATCTCCGAGGGTGGCTCCCGCTTGTTCGTACTGTTTGTCGGGGATCAGTGCCCCGGCCCCGGCGCCGGCCTCCACCACGACGGCGAGGCCCGCGGCACGCAGCCGTTCGACGACCTTGGGCACCAGTGCGACGCGGCGTTCGCCGGTCGCGGTCTCCCGGGGGACTCCGATGAGCGTCATGTTCCTCTTCCCGGCTGTGAGTGGGCGGGGCGTTCACGGTCCGACGACGGGCTGCTGCCAGGGCCGGCCTGTCCAGGGGGCCGGCGGCGCGTCCCGCAAGCCCCCAGCCACCCAGGAGCGCGTCTCTCCAGGGATTTCACGGCCGCTCACATCGCCTGACGGGCCAGTGCCGCCGTT